>CAXBNH010000006.1:0-22916 GCA_963976905.1 uncultured Algibacter sp. | reverse complement strand
TAGACCCGTATTTCTCATTTGGTATATTCTTTTTGGTCATCGGGCTATTAGGCTTTGTGATGAACAATTTAAGTTTGTTGCCCAATAATTTCTATACACTTAATAGTGCCAAATTTGGCTCTGGGTTTGAGGTCATCTTTCTATCCTTATCTATGACCAACCTAATCAGGAACTTAAGATTGGAAAAAGAAAATTCCCAAGAAGAAGCCCTTGCAAAATCTGAAGAAATAAGCCAGTTGAAAACCTATTTCATGTCCAATATGAGTCATGAACTGCGGACGCCCATCAATGCCATTATGGGCATTGCAGAAAATGAATTGGAAAATCTTGAAAATAATGACAGCAGAAAACCTTATGAGGTTATAAAAAATGCATCCTTAAGTTTATTGAGCAACGTCAATGACATCATTGACTTTGAAAAAATTGAAAATAACCAGCTTCAATTGAGCGCATCAACCTTCAACCCTTCTATAAAACTTAATCAAATAAGCAATAATTGGAAAGCCGAAGCCCTTAAAAAAGGTTTGAGCTATACCTTTGAAATGGATCCTGAAATACCTTCAAACGTATATGCAGACCCTGAGCGTTTTGTTCAAATCATAAACAATGTTTTGGCCAATGCCGTGAAATTCACTAAAGAAGGAAGCATTTCTTTTAAACTGAAATGCTTAAAGCAGCCAGACGATTTATGCCGTTTTTCCTTTCAGATATCAGACACGGGAATTGGCATAGCACCACAAGTAAAGAAGAATGTTTTTGATAGTTTCAATCAAATGAAACTTGACCACAAAAGACAATTTGGCGGCATCGGTCTAGGATTGACCATTGTGAAACACATTGTAGAATTATTTAACGGTTCCATAAAAATTGAAAGTGATCTGGACGAAGGCACCGATGTTTTTATTGACTTAACGCTCAAAAGTATGGCCCAAGAAAGAATTGTGGCAACTTCTGATACTTCTGAAACACCGTTGCACATACTTGTTGTGGAAGACAACAAACTCAACCAAATGGTAATGCGTAAAATCTTGAGCAATTCATCACAAATAAGTTTTGCCATTGCAAACAACGGGCAAGAAGCCATTGACGCCTTAAAAAAAGATGTTTACGATATTGTTTTAATGGATTTACAAATGCCCATTATGGATGGTTATGAAGCCACACAAATTATAAGAAGTGGTGAATTAGGGAATGCCATAAACAACATCCCCATTATTGCTGTTACCGCAGATGCTCTACAAGAAACCAAAAAACGTGTTATGGATTTGGGTATGAATGATTACATGACCAAACCTGTTGATAAAGCATTATTATTTGAGAAAATCTATGCCTGTAATTTTGATAAGGATGGTAATGATTCTGAAAGTTTAAGAATCGCTTAATTGCGAATCATTCCTTTTTAACATTATCAATATTGAAATACCCGCCTTTGTTCTCGGTTCTATCTAAAGATTGTCTGATAATTAAGTGCGATACGTTAACCATATTCCGCAACTCACAGAGCGAGGTAGTTATTTTAGATTCTTTATAAAACTCTTCTACCTCATTAAACATCAAATCCAGATGCTTGATGGCTCTTTTCAATCGTTTATTGCTTCTAACAATACCTACATAATTACGCATTAAAGCCTGTAGTTGCTTTAAATTGTGTTGAATCAAAACATGCTCTTCGGGTATTACCGTGCCCTCATCGTTCCAGTTAGGGATACTGACATCCAAAACTTTATACTCGTGATTACTGTGGTATTTAAAAATATTATGCGCATAAACCAAAGCTTCCAAAAGCGAATTTGAAGCCAATCTATTAGCACCATGTAAACCTGTTTTGGTGCACTCGCCACAGGCAAACAAATTATCAATACTTGTTTTGCCGTCTTTATCTACCACAATGCCACCACATAGATAATGTGAGGCTGGCACCACGGGAATCCAGTCAGTTTTTATGTCAATATGATGTTGCAGACATTTATTATATATATTGGGAAAATGGTTTTTGAAAGCCTCCATATCCAAATGGGTACAATCCAAATACACATGGGTGTCTCCCGATTTTTTCAGTTCGCTATCAATACTTTGGGATACAATATCACGCGATGCCAATTCAGCACGTTCGTCGTAATCTGGCATAAACCGATGCCCTTTTTTGTTCCGAAGATACGCTCCAACCCCCCTAACAGCTTCCGAAATCAAAAAAGACGATTCTCCTTTTGCTTCGTACAAAGCTGTTGGATGGAACTGCACAAATTCCATATCTTCAATATGTGCTTTGGCCCTGTAAGCCATAGCAATGCCATCTCCCGTTGCAATGACAGGGTTTGTGGTATGTCCATAAACACAGCCAATGCCACCAGATGCCAATAGGGTGCTATTCGCTTTTACGGTAAAAATATCGCCTGTTTTTTGGTCAAAAACATAAGCACCGTAGCACACTAATTCTTCAGGATTTGCACCTTTTATGTGATGATTGGTCACTAAATCAATAGCAAAATGGTGTGGTAAAATAGAAATATTTGGTAATTGGTGCGCACGGTTCAACAACGCTCTTTCAATTTCGTAGCCTGTAATATCTTTGTGGTGCACAATGCGGTATTCTGAATGCCCGCCTTCTTTTCCCAAATCCAAATGGCCACTTTTGTCAACATCAAAGTTGGCGCCCCAAGCCATCAATTCTTCAAGACGTTTAGGACCTTCTTTAATAACCATGTTAACAACGGCTTCATCACAAAGTCCATCGCCAGCGATCAAGGTATCTTCAATATGTTTTTTGAAAGAATCTTTTTCATCATCCAAAACCACGGCAACACCGCCTTGGGCATATTTGGTATTGGATTCTTCTTCATTGGATTTCGTAATGATGACCACATTCCTGTCTGGAAAGCGCTCTGCTATTTTAACCGAAAAAGTCAATCCAGCAATTCCCGAACCTATGACTAAATAATTTGCAGTCATCCTATTATTTTGACAGTTCTAACATGCGTTCAATGGGCAACAACGCTCTTTTTCTTATTTTTTCTGGGACATCTATTTGAGGTGATTCGGTCAACATACAATCGTATAATTTTTGAAGCGTGTTCATTTTCATAAAATGGCATTCGCTGCACGCACAGGTATTATCTTCTTTTGCAGGTGCAGGCACCAATTCGGTATTCGGCATTTCCTGTTGCATTTTGTGCAAGATACCTGCTTCGGTAGCCACAATAAACTTTTCTTTTGGATGTGCTTTTACAAAATTTATCATGCCCGAAGTAGAACCAATATAAGTTGCCGTATCTAAAATATGTGTTTCAGATTCTGGATGTGCAATAATTTTATAATCTGGATATTTTTTGTGCAATGCAATGAGTTTATCAATAGAAAACGCTTCGTGCACAATACAACTGCCATCCCAAAGCAACATATCACGCCCTGTTTGGCTGATGATGTATTTCCCTAAATTTTTATCCGGTGCAAATATAATAGGTGTGTCTTTTGGAACGGAATTCACAATTTTTAAAGCATTGGACGAGGTACAAACAATATCGCTCAAGGCTTTGATTTCCGCAGAACAGTTCACATAAGTAATTACCACGTGGTCTGGATGTGCTTTGGTGAATTTTTCAAAAGCATCTGGCGGACAGGAATCTGCCAACGAGCAACCCGCTTTTAAATCGGGCAATACCACGGTCTTATCTGGACTTAAAATCTTGGCGGTTTCTGCCATAAAATGAACACCTGCAAAAACAATCATATCAGCATCTGTTTCTGCGGCTTGTTGCGACAACTGCAAGCTATCACCGACATAATCAGCAATATCCTGTATTTCCGCAACTTGATAATAATGCGCCAAAATGACCGCATTTTTTTCTTTTTTAAGACGATTTATTTCTTTTACTAAATCCATTGTAAACTAACATTATTAAATCCAAAAAAAGGATGGTACTCTTATGAGAGTACAAATATCGTGCAAAATAAATAAATACCTTTTCTGTAGATTTTTTTTGTTTGGAAAATTGCACGCAATGCAATAAACAAGCCATTTTTATGATAAAATCTTATTTTTGGAGTATGAAGTGATTTAAACTTTTTCCATTCGCTAAAAAAATGCCCTTTTCCGCCCATTTTTCTTCTTTTTCTCCTTTCGTAGCGATGCTATGCAAGTCAAAAAAACTTTCAAATGAACAAAAAATGGCTAATTTTCGCTTGAGCGCAAAAACTTTAAATCACTTCATAAATAAAAAACGTATCGCATCCATAAAGATACAATACGTTTTTGTTTTTTTGTAGAAACCTTTCCACAATGGAGCACGCTCCCTTGTTATACCTCAACCAATTCCCTTTCTTTTGAAAGACATTCAATTTCCAAAGCGATTTGTTTTAAGGTGTTTGCGCCCGTTTCCAATTCGGTTAAAATAGTTTCTTTAGCATCATTAAAAATGTTTTCTACATTTGTAAATAAATGCTGATAATAAGCAACACCTTCTTTCATATTCTCAGTAAATGTGAGAAGGTATTTTTCTTCTTTTTTATTAAAGGTTTCTTTGGCCTCATCAAGTTTATTCTTTAAAAAATCAATATAGATATACAATTCTTTAATGAATAAATTAGGGCGGTCTGTTCTTGTGATTACATTATCGCGCCCATAAATATGATCGGTCATATTTTTCAAACTCAAAACCTTCGAATAATAGGCCATATTGGGTCCTGGGCAAATGGACACGCCTTCGCCTTCTCTTTTAGTTTCCAAACCATAGGTCAATAATGCCGAAGTGCCCAAACCAACGCAGGTACAGGATTTTTCTGTGATTTTGTTAAATTGTTTTTGGTATTCGTTATGCGATAGCTCTTGCGCATCTAATGCTTTTATCTTTAAATGCTGGTATTCTCTGGATGCTGTACAAAGCCCTTCTTCTTTGAATTCCTTATTTAAAGCGACGAACTTTTTAGGGCATGAGCTCCCTGGTCTTCCTTTATTTATCAACACTTCTTTTTCGGCATCTTTGGTGTTGTCCCTAAGATTGTTGAACGGGATGCCCAAAGGTGAAATATCACTTAAATACAAATCTTTTTCGGTGGCTTTAGTCAATTTTTGTAACGTAGCTTCATCTACCGTAGTGGCTTCTGGCACCAACAAAAATGGCGAACCCCAACCAATGGAATCCAAATGGTATTCATCCATCAAAAATCCGTGTTCTTCTTGCGTGCCAACACCACCTTGCGCAGAAATTTCAATTTGTAATGGTAATTTAGGCTGCATACGGTCTTGATTTGTCAGTTCTTGACGCATCAATGTTTCAATAGTCGCTCTTAACTCTTCTCGATTTTGCTTAAACTCCGCCAAAACAGGCCCTAAAAGATAACCATCTGTTGCAAAGGCATGTCCGCCACAATTAAGCCCAGATTCAATTCTATATTCTGAAACCCACAAGCCTTTTTTAGCTAAAAATTTCCCTTGGATCAATGCCGATCGGTAATCACTTACCTTTAAAATGATTTTCTTTTTAAAAACGCCATTTGCATCTGGATAAAAATCATCAAACTGCACCATATAGGCGTATAACCTGGGATTCATGCCCGCTGAAAGTACAACTGAAGAGTTTAATTTACTACTAGCAAACCCTCTTAGCGCTGCATGCGCATCATTATATTCTACAGGTAATTTTTTGTTTTTTATATAATTGTCCTTATCTACTTTGGTCATGATGTTCACATCAATGCTGCCCATTTTTAAGTTTTTGGATGCCCATTTTTTAATTTCAGATACATTGAAACCGTTTTCTGTTAATTTATGAAATTCAGCTTTTAAGTTTGAATTATTAGGAAGCATCTGGATGTAAGCAAGCAATTCATCACTTTTTTCCGTAGTTATGTTTTTTAATGATTCAAACTTTTTATGCGCCAAATCGCTAATCAAATTCAGATAAGATGTGATTCTTTTTGCTCTAAAATCATCTATTTTATCTGTAATCTCTTGGTAGGGCACTTCAAATTTCTCGCTATACATTTTTCTTAATTTCTCAAGTAAAATATCATCAACCAGAGAAATCACAGAATCCATACCGTATTGTGCGACTTTTAAAGGCGTATCTATGGTAAAACCTATACCCATTACTGGGATGTGAAACGAATGTGTTTTTTTCATACTTATTGATTTAATCGGCAAAGATATAAGATGCAACGCCCACAAAACATGACATTTATCATACTTTGAGGCAACGAAATATTAAAATGTGTACATAAATATTTCATTAAAAAACCCACAAAACCCTCAATCAATTACAAAATACACAGATTAGGATTGTTTTTTTTAATTTTTCACAATGAAGATTGATTAAACAATAAAAACCTAAAAAATTTGAAAAAGCCTGCTATCTTAGCTAATGCTTTATTATTTTTACGTCTAATTTAAATTTAACACTAGAAAAGATACTATGCCTGTAGAACCTAAATTATCACGATTTAAACAAAACGTCCTATCAAAATACCAGATATACAACAGTATATTTATGACGCTTCCTTTTGATGCCATTACAAAAACGGGGGTTTTACTGCCTTTGTTCCATGAAACTTGCGAAAAAGGATTCAAAAGAGGTGATGACCCTACAACCATAGTGGATACATTTTTCAAAAAATACCAAGCACGTCGTAGTAATGAAAGCCAAATAAATTTGCTGTTCAGGTTTATCCAGTACATTGAAAGACAAGTGGTACTGTTTGATGCCATTGAGGATGCTGCTTTCCCCATAGTTAACAACATGGAAGGTATTGGTACTTTAAGAAACCTTAAAGGCTCTTCCATTTCACAAAATAAACTAGAAGAATTACAAGAATATCTTGAAGAATTTAAAGTGCGCATTGTTTTAACAGCACACCCCACACAATTTTATCCGGGCTCTGTTTTGGGTATTATTACAGATTTATCCAAAGCCATTAAGGAAAACAACCTGAACGATATAAATAATCTGTTTGGCCAATTAGGAAAAACACTCTTTTTCAAACGTGAAAAACCAACGCCTTACAACGAGGCAAAAAGTTTGATTTGGTATCTGGAAAATGTGTTTTACCAATCTTTTGGTGACATTTACAATTACATTCAGCAGAATATTTATTCAGATGATAAAAAACATAACGAAATCATCGATATAGGATTCTGGCCAGGAGGCGACCGAGATGGAAACCCTTTTGTAAAACCTAACACCACTTGGAAAGTTGCTCGAAAACTGAAGCAATCTATCCTTAAAAAATATTATGAAGACCTTAAAAGCCTAAGACGTAAATTGACCTTTAGAGGTGTGGAAGAACGCATCATCAGGTTAGAGACCATTTTATACAAATACAGTATTGATTTGGATACTGACGATACGATTACGGCCAGAGAACTTATCGCCGAATTGTTAAGTTTGAGAAACCTTGTTGTAAAAGAGCATCAATCATTATATGAAAGTGAAATAAACAATCTTATTAACAGAGTCCACTTATTTGGTTTCCATTTTGCAACGCTGGACATTAGGCAAGATAGCCGCATCCATCACGATGTGTTCACAACTGCCATTGACCATTTAATAAGTACTGGAACATCATCATTCCCTAAAAATTATCATGACTTATCTGAAGCAGAACAAATAGATATTCTATCAAAAGCCAACGATAGCATTGCTGATTTAGATGTTTTTGAAGATGAAATGGTTAGAAATACATTAAAAACCATTTCAGTAATAAAAGATATTCAAGCAAGCAACGGCGAAAAAGGTGCTAACAGATACATTATAAGTAACAACCAAACTGCTTTAAACATGATGCAATTGTTTGCCATGCTTAAAATTGTTGCTTTTAAAGAGGAATTGCCCGTGGATGTTGTGCCATTGTTTGAAACCATTACCGATTTGGAAAACGCTCCTTCCGTGATGGAACAATTGTACACCAACCCAGCTTATATGGCACATGTAAAAGCGCGAGGCATGAAACAGACCATCATGCTAGGCTTTTCAGACGGCACAAAAGATGGCGGTTATTTAATGGCCAATTGGGGTATTTACAAAGCGAAAGAATTATTGACTGAAATGTCTAGAAAATACGATATCACAGCCATATTTTTTGATGGCCGTGGTGGCCCACCAGCTCGTGGTGGCGGAAAAACACATCAATTCTATTCGTCTTTAGGCCCCACTATTGAAGATAAAGAAGTACAGCTAACCATTCAAGGACAAACCATTAGTTCTAATTTCGGAACACTGGATTCATCTCAATACAACTTGGAGCAATTAATCAGTTCTGGTATCAATAACCGTATTGCAGGCGATAAAAACAAACTATCTGATGAAGATAGAACGGTTATGAACGACCTAGCAGTAACCAGTTACCAAACCTATAAGGATTTTAAAAGCCATGCCATGTTCATTCCTTATTTGGAACGCATGAGCACGTTAAAATATTACGCCAAAACCAATATTGGTAGTAGGCCGTCTAAAAGAGGCACTTCGGACAAACTGATATTTTCAGATTTAAGAGCCATTCCTTTTGTGGGATCTTGGAGCCAATTGAAACAAAATGTACCTGGTTTTTACGGCGTAGGAACCGCTTTAAAGCAATATGAAGACAGAGGTGAATTTGATAAAGTGGAACAGCTTTACAACAATTCCAAATTCTTTAAAACGCTTTTAGAAAACAGCATGATGTCTTTAACCAAATCCTTTTTCGATTTGACCAAATACATGTCTCAAGATGAAGAATTTGGTGATTTCTGGAACATCATCTACACCGAATACCAAACCACAAAACGATTGCTTTTAAAACTGACTGGATACAAAGAGCTTATGGAAAATGAGCCTTCTGGAAAAGCATCTATTGAAGTTAGGGAATCTATTGTATTGCCGTTGTTGACCATTCAGCAATATGCGCTTAAAAAGATACAAGAGCTAAATAAAGCCGAAGTTATAGACGAAGAACAAATCAAAATTTTTGAAAAAATTGTAACCCGTTCTTTATTTGGTAACATCAATGCGAGTAGAAATTCTGCTTAAAAAGATATAGATTTTTTTTAAAATTAAAACGCCCCTTCTGAATTTTAGAAGGGGCGTTTTGTTATGTAGGTTTAGAATAAACTCTTTTGAGTCATAAAACACCCATTTTACTTTACAAAAATTACAACCGCTATAATAGTAAATCTTACTATATTCATATGTTAATTTTTACATATATTCACTTTTTGTAAGTTTTTTTTTTTTTTTTGTGGGAATTATTTCTTAATATCGCCTTTCCTCTCCTTTAGCTGTTTATAGCTATTGTCATTTTTAATACGAATTAAAATTAATAATAGTTAATGGATCATTCTATTCACGTCATTAAAAGACTTTTATCATTACTGGCTATAAAGCACACTTCAAGATATTTAAAAGACAGTATTTTATCCCACCCAGATCACAATAGCTTATTGGCCATTACCGATACGCTTGATAATTATAATATCGAAAATTTAGCGGTAAAAATTGATGCCGAAAAGCTTACAGACATGCCGTTACCTTGTATTGTACAAGTTAAAGCACATGGTAGTGCTTTGTTTTGTGTACTTGATGCTTTAAGTGATACCAAAGTTTCATATTATGATAATAATGACAAATTAACAACTATTGAAAAAGAAGCATTTCTAAAAATTTGGACAGGTGTTTGTTTGTTGGTAGAAACAACAGAAGCATCCAAAGAACCAGACATTGAAAAAAAACTTGCAGACAAAAGAATCTTTAACCTATTAGGTTTAAGCGTTATTTTTTTATTGGCATTCTGGATTGTTTTTAGTTTTCACAACGCCACAACTTCTTTAAGCATTTTATCTACAATATATACAGGCATTTTTACAATCCTAAAGATAATAGGACTGACTGTAGGTATTATACTCTTATGGTTTGAAATAGACCAATACAACCCAACGCTGCAAAGCTTTTGTACCGGAAGTTCAAACAGCAAAATAAATTGCAATGCCGTACTGGGTTCAAAATATGCCATGCTTTTTAATGGCAGTTTAAGCTTAAGCCTTTTGGTTTTCGCTTATTTTTTCAGTACGCTTGGGTATGTATTGATTAGTCAATTTTCTACAAGCGCCCTATCTACTTTAAGTGTTTTTAGCTTTTTGTCACTACCGGCACTTATAGCATCTGTTTACTACCAAGCTTTTGTTATCAAGCAATGGTGCAAATTTTGTATCATCGTCCAAATAATAATTTTGGCAGAAATAGCAATCGCATTTTTTTCTGAATCTTATAAAACTTTGGAAATAATAGATCTTCCATTATTAGGTGCTTTGTTCTTGATGCCTATAATAGGGTGGAAGTTTTTAAAACCCTTACTGGAAAACCAAAAAACACTTAACCTAAATAAACGAGGACTCAAAAAATTAAAAAATAACCCCGATGTTTTAGAAGGCCTGTTGCAAAAGTCCAGAAAGATAGAAACAAGCACAGAAGGTCTAGGCATTTCCATAAATAATGAAACGGCAAAATACCATATTATTAAAGTTTGTAACCCGTATTGCAGCCCCTGTGCTAAAGCGCAACCAGTATTGGAACATTTGGTTCATGCGGGCAAAATAAGTTTACAAGTTTTGTTTACGGCAAATGCAGACGGTAAAGATATAAAAGCGAAACCCGTGAGCCATTTTTTAGCGATTGATGAACAAAAAGATAAAAGCAAAACACAACAAGCTTTGGATGATTGGTACCATGCAGAAATATACCCAATGAATGGCGAGCTGGAAAAACAAAGCCATAAAATAGAAGCCATGCGTAATTGGTGCGATTTGGAGAACATAACGTATACCCCTACTATATTTATAAATGGTTACGAATTACCCAAAGAGTATAGCATTGAAGATTTAAGAGAAGTATTACAATAATGAGGATAACGAAACAAATATATCAGATTCCGTTTTTCAACGGAATGAGTTCAACTAACAATTTTAAGCGCGCCTATTTTAGACTTCTTAAAATTAAGTTTCACTAAAAAAGCCCAAAGCATACACTTTGGGCCAGAACAATACCCTTTTCGCGAAAGGTAGACCAAAACCTTGATGGTCTTTAAATGTTCAAGGCAAATATAATTATTAAAACTTTTTATTATGAAAAAATTAAGTTTAAAAAATTTGAATTTGGAAGCTAGTGATATGCTTCAGCGTAACCAACTTAAATCTGTGTTTGGTGGTTATGGCGAGCCTGTTGGTTCCTGTACCGCAAAATGTAGTGACGACCCAGAATGCCCAACTAATGTTTTGTGCTCGGGATCCAATTGCACTGCTACTGATTATGAGGGATGTTCTTCTGATACAGAATCCAAAACTTGTGAATGTGATGCTTAATAACCTATAAAATTCTATAAAAATGAAAAAATTAAGTTTAAAAAATTTAAAATTGGAAGCTAATGACATGCTTCAACGCAACCATTTAAAATCTGTTATCGGTGGTTATGAAGTTTCATCTTGTTCAGCTACTTGTGATGAGGAAACTATAGTTACTTGCAGTGGAACTAATTGTTCTGCAACTGATTATGAAGGATGCACTTCTGATATAGAAACTAAGTCTTGTTCTCCTGCAGTTTAGAAAACAGTATTTTAAAGAAGGAATGTTTTTTCTATATAATCTAAATAAAAAATTTAAAGACATTCCTTTTCTACTTTAGAAAAATTTATTGTATAATTTAGAAACATTCATAATTAATGAAGCCTATTTTTTTTACCAACAGTGTTATTTGTTTCAAAATAATCATTTTGTGCATTTTGATACTATTAAACAATTCATGTAAAAATGATAATAAATTAGATATTACAATAAAATTACACGAGAAGAATATTAATGATTTTTCATTTCGTTCTTATACACCTTTAAACTTTATAGATTCAATACCAAATGGCATAAAACTGGTCTCAAATATAGATAGTGTTTTGATTGGGTACATAAAATTGATAAATAAATATGATTTAAAAAGGTTATATAAAGAAAATAAAATTTCTACTTATACTTTCAATAATACTAAAGAATATCTTTATGCTTTGGTAGGCTATAATAAAGAAAACAAACAATGCTTTGCATTTGATTTTAATCAGAATTATGACTTTACAGATGATTCATTAATTGTGTTTGATAAAAATTTTGTTGACTTATTGAAAGTAGAAGAAATTGATAAAAATATTTTACCATCTGCTAAGTTAAAGATTAATGAAATTATTAATGGCACATTTACAAGCACTATTGCAGATGTAAAAGGATATCCTTCTTTTAATTATTTTGGGAATAAAAACTTTACCGAAGATGATCGATTAGGAAAAAAAATTCCATTATTAATTGAAAGAAGAAATTATTATTTATACGGAGAGTTTAATATTCGAGAACAAAAATATAAAACAGCGGTTTATAGACAAGGTTGGAAAAAACCAGAAATTAAGATTCAAGAAAAGGATTCTCTGTTCTATAAACCATCTGATAGAAATTATTCAAAGTATTATGTGTCAGATACAATAAAATTAAACCAACAATACTTCAAAATAGATACCTTAGAATTAAACACTTCTCTTTTAAAACTTAAACCCATTGATCTATCTCAAAAAGTATATGGTTATCGCATCGGGTTTTCAGTTAAAAATTTTGTAATAAATGATTTAAAAGGAAAGAGCTCACATATTAAAGAATTGTTTAATGAGAAGGAATTTTTATTAATTGATTTTTGGGGTACGTGGTGTGAGCCATGTAAAGATTTAACGACAAATTTGATCGACTTAAATCTAAAGTATGGTGATAAAATCAGTCTTATTAGCTTAGCTTTCGAAGAAGATCCAAAACCAGTAATAGAATATATAAAAAAGAATAACATGAATTGGTATAATGGATTTTTAAAGGGAAAACCAAAAGCTAGAAGTACGAAATCTGAAATTATTAAGAATTTAAAAATAACATGTTTTCCTACGTTCATAATTTTAGATAAAAAATTGAATATTGTCTATAGAACATGTGGAGGTGGAGAAGCATATGAAAACATGTTGTTATTTGTTAGCAAATTATAAATAACTAGGCTTTGAGTTTTAATTTAAACATATTTAAAATCAGAATAAATTATTGAATATTAAGAAAACATTCTCTTTTTAAAAACAACCTGGATCTAAATATTGTGGTTTCTCTTGTACACGTATTGTGGCAAAATATTAAATATTAATGTATGGTTTGGGAACGTTAATGCTGGTTTGGGTACGAACTCCCGTTATAGCAGTTCTGCAAATCTTGGTTTATTAAAAAAGAAGATTAAGTTTTTTAATTTAATAAGTTCAAATAACACAAGCAGATTAGCTGTTCCCCAAGTAAAAAATAGAGGTTCGTTCAATATCACTGGCTCTCAGACCCAAAACAAAGCCATAAAATAGAAGCCATGCGTAACTGGTGCGATGCAGAACACATAACCCATACGCCTACTATATTTATAAATGGCCATGAGTTGCCCAAAGAGTATAGTATTGATGATTTAACTGAGGTATTAAAATAAAAAAAAGCCCAAAGCAAACACTTTGGGCAAGAACAATATCCTTTCGCGAAGGGCAGACACAAACCTTGAGTGTCTTTAAATGTTCAGGGCAAATATAATTATTAAAACCTTTTTATTATGAAAAAAGTAAGTTTAAAAAACCTAAAATTAGAAGCTGATGATTTACTTCAGCGTAACCAGTTAAAATCTGTATTGGGAGGTGGCTACGGAAATGGTGTTTGTCAAAATGATGCAGATCCAATTCCATTTTATTGGTCTTGTGATGGTCAATCGGGTTCAGGTTATACCTGTCCAGAGCATTATCAAGCTACAATAGACTTTTATCTGGCATATTGTAATTCTTAATGTAATTCCACCTAAAAGTAGGTTTTTATAAAGTCAATAAAAGCCTACTTTAATTAAAATAAATATATTTAACATTAAGAATATGAGAATAATTCTTTTAATGCTTTTTTTGATTTTTCATTTAAATTTAATTGCCCAAACCAATTTAAAAGGCATTGTTTATTATGGACACAAGGAAAGTTTTGGCATGGGAGCACCCATTGGTAATGATTATAATGCAGAACTTATATTTAATAGTATACAATCTACTTATACGTTTGCAAAAGACTCTTTGGAAGGAGGACATGTAAGAGAAATGATACCTGTTAAAAATAATAAAGGACTTTTTATGATAATGAAAACAACTACTGAGGAAGGCTTTATCTATAACATAAACAGAACCAAAAACCTAATTAAAAGCAGAGATATTGGTTATAATTACATAAGTGACACCATTCCAAATTTGACTTGGAAAATTTTAAACGAAACAAAAAAAATAGGCAATTTTGAATGTTCCAAAGCTACCTGCAATTTTAGGGGAAGAGATTACACCGCTTGGTTTAGTATAAGCATACCGTTGCCTTATGGACCGTGGAAATTACAAGGATTGCCCGGTCTAATTTTAGAAGCGTATGATACAGACAAAGAAATCTACTTTTACTTTAAATCTATTGAATATCCCAGCAAAAAAGAATTGAAAATCACTATCCCAAATCCTAAAACAAATATGGACATGGAAAGAATCAGATCCACAAAAAAAAGGGAATGGACAACTGCTGAAGATTTTAAAAAAGAAATGATGAAGAGACATAAAATTGGCACAAAGATGGGTAGAATGACTACGGAACAAAATCCAAACATAGAATCTGGTAGTATTGATAACCCAATGAGAAAGCATTATATTGAAGTTTTTGATGAAGAAAAATAAAGCCCAAAGCAAACACTTTGGCCATGAACAATATCCTTTCGCGAAGGGCAGACACAAACCTTGAGTGTCTTTAAATGTTCAGGGCAAATATGATTTTTAAATTATTTTATTATGAAAAAATTAAGTTTAAAAAAATTGAAGTTAGAAGTTGTTGATATGCTTCAACGTAATGAGTTGAAATCCGTATTTGGTGGTTATGGAGGTGGTACAGCTTGTGAGAATGATGCAGATCCAATATATAATGGGGGAGGGGCTTGTGCCGATGGTACTGTTATATCAGGTTTTTATGTATGTCCAGAACACGAACAGGCTTATTTGGATATGCTTACTGCGTTTTGCGGCGGAAACATTTGATTTTTTTAATATAAAGGAATCTTCATAGATCGAAAGCTCTATGAAGATTTTTATTAAAAATATTCAATTCAAAAATAAAATTATGATATGAAAACAGTTCTATTTATTATTTTAGCCATAATCCATGCTAGTATATTTTCACAAGAGAACTTGAAAGGTATAGTGTATTATGGGCACCAGCAGAGTTTTGGCATAGGCGCTCCCATTGGCGTTG
Source organism: uncultured Algibacter sp. (assembly GCA_963976905.1). Lineage (GTDB taxonomy): Bacteria > Bacteroidota > Bacteroidia > Flavobacteriales > Flavobacteriaceae > Pseudalgibacter. Next base: position 7,605 of record CAXBNH010000006.1, on the reverse strand, counting down.
ACTATACTGCCGAACTCACCTTTAATTCAAACAGCACTTCTTATACTTTTGCTAAAGATTCCTTGGAAGGCGGACACATTAATCAAATGAAGTATGTGAAAACTGAAAATAAAACTAATTTTATAATTCATAAGAACACTACTAAAGAAGGTTATACATATAACATAAACAGAAGAGAAAATATTATGCGAACAAGGGATATTGGTTTTAATTATGTTAAGGACACCATTCCAAATATAAATTGGAAAATATTAGATGAAACAAAAAAAATAGGAAAGCTTGACTGCACTAAAGCAACCTGTAGTTTTAAAGGAAGGGATTACACGGCTTGGTTTAGTACAAGCATACCATTGCCTTATGGTCCATGGAAATTACAAGGGTTGCCCGGCCTTATATTAGAGGCTTATGATACAGATAAAGAAATCTATTTTTATTTTAAATCCATTGAATACCCGAGTAAAAAAGATTTGAAGATTACTATACCAAATCCTGAAACAAATATGGACATGGAAAGAAACAGACCAACAAAAGAAAGAGAATGGATAACTTCTGAAGATTTCAAGAAAGAAATGATAAAAAGGCACAGGATTGGCACAAAAATGGGAAGAATGTTTAACGAACAAGCTCCAATTGTACGGTCTGGTAATAGTACCAACCCAATGAGAAATGTTTATATTGAAATCTTTGATGAAGAATAAATGCTTTTCGTTTATTTTAATATTTACTTGTTTTCTAGTTAATGCACAGGACATGGTTGTAAAAGGCAAAATAAGTAATCAAAATAAAACAATTTTACAAAGTGCTAGTGCCGTTATTTATATAAACAAAACAATTAGTGGATATGGCTATTCTGATAGTGATGGAAAATATGCTATAAAACTAAACTCTTTAAAAACCAATGATACCCTAGAGATATCAATTAATAGTTTAGGGTATAAAAACAGTATCAAAAATATTATTTATATAGGACAGCAAGAAATAATCCAAGATTTTGTGTTAGAAGAAAAAATAGAATTGTTAAATGAGGTTGTACTTGAAGCTTGGGAAAAAATTAACATAAGCAAAGACACGGTAACCTTTAAGGCTTCTAAATTCATGAATGGTTCTGAGCAAGTAGTTGAAGATTTGTTAAAAAATTTACCAGGGGTGGAAGTGCTAAAAGATGGAAGCATTAAAATTAATGGTACACCCATTAATAAACTTTTAATTGAAGGAGATGACCTGTTTGATGACAAGTATAAATTATTATCAAAAAACCTGGATGCAAAAAACATATCGGAAGTGCAGATCCTAAATAATTTTGAAGACAATCCAGTTTTAAAAAGTTTTCAAGAATCTGAAAAAGTAGCTTTGAATCTGAAGTTAAAAGAAGATAAAAAGAATGTGTGGTTTGGAAATGCCAGTATAGGTTTAGGCACAAACTCACGCTATTCAGGTTCTGCAAATCTTGGATTGTTAAAAAAGAAAATTAAATTTTTTAATTTAACAAGTTTAAATAACACCAGTAGATTGGCTGTTTCCCAAGTTAAAAATAGTGGTTCTATAAATATTTCTGGTTCTCAGTATCAAAATAAAATTAAAAAAAACAATAACACCATTGTAAATATTGACAATTTATCCAATTCTACCTTTTCCAACAATGAAGACACTTTCAATGATTCTTTTTTAAACTCATTAAGTTTTGTAACAAGTCTTTCTGAAAATACAAAATTGAGAAGCTTAAGCTATTATGCATTTGATAAAATAGACAAACAGAATTCTAATTTGGTAAGTTATTTTACTTTGCCAGAAGCCATTGGGTATTCAGAAGAAAGAAAGATAGGAATTAAAGACGTCATATTTGCAACAGAGATAGAACTTAAACATTACAATAAAAACAAAACCTATTTAACATACGATTTTTCTTTTGAAAATAATCCTACTTTAAAAAATGGAAATTTCCTTTCCAACGACAACACAATTTATCAGACTCAAGATGACAAAAAACAAAATTTTTTCAATCATTTAAATATAACAAAAAAACTTTCCGACAATAACCTATTAACTATTTATGCCTATTATGGATTAAACAATACGAAACAAAATTTTTTCGCCCAATCCAATAGTATTGACCACGAAGCTAATGAAGAAGGAACTCAATCTCTCGTAAATCAAAATTCTAATTCTCCTCTAAATTATACAGGAGTAATTGCAGAACTTGTTGCAAAGCGTAAGAAATCAAAATTTGGCTTAGAACTGTTAGGTAGTTTTGATTATGACAAAATCAAATCCATGCTTACTTTTGATAATCAGCCACCAGTTGATTCTCTTTCCAACAACACCAATTACAAAAAAACAATCTTAAGCGCCACTGGTAAATATGCTCTTAATATTACTGATAAATTGAAGTTAAAGTCTGAAATTAACATATCACAAAATTATACAAATCTGAATAAGGATAAAGAAGCCATATTTTTTATTAACCCAAAAATAGGATTAACATACAAAACAAATCAAAGTGGCGTATTTGGTATTAATTTTAGTTTGACGAATAACCTACCAAGTATCTATTATTTAAATGAAAATTATATTTTAAAGAACTATAGGACTTTTTCTAGAGGTTTAGAACATATTGTCCCAACAAAAAATCATAATATTAGCTTTAGCCACACATATAAAAATTATAAAAAGTTGTTTTTTATGAACACTTTTGTTATGTATAGTTTTTCAGATTTAAATTATGGCGCAGAAAACGCCATAAGCGAAAAATTTAGTTTAAATACATACAAAATTTTAAATGGTGGAGACACTTTTAACTATAATTTAGGAATTACTAAGTACTTGGGCAATTTGCCAATTTCTATTAAATTAAATACAAATCAATCATGGAGCAATAATTTTGTAATAATCAATAATAGTTATGGAAAAGTGAAAAATTATAATTCCTATTATCGTTTACAAGGAACAACTTATTTGAAAATCCCTTTAAATTTTAAATTTCATTTTCAATATAATTATTCAACTGGACAATTAAACGATCAAAAAACATCCAACAAATACTTAGAGAGCTCATTAAACTCTATTTTGGAATTATCGAAGAAATGGATTGTAGAAATGAATAATGATTATTATTCCATAAATGATAATCATTTCTTGTTCTCAAATATGAAGGTAAACTACAACCCGGAAAAAAGTAGATGGTCTTATATGATAATGGCAAACAACTTATCTAACATAAATGAATTTTCCAATATTTATATTTCTGAATATCAAGAAAGAAGTTCTAGTTTTCGAATCGTACCAAGATATATTCTATTAAATTTAAAGTACAGATTTTGAAAAACGCCTTCCCTTTTTACAAACAACCCGGCAGTAAAGACTGTGGTCCCACATGTTTGCGCATTATAGCCAAACACTACAATAAACTCATCTCTTTACAAGAAATAAGAGATTTATCTGAGACGACCAGAGTAGGGAGTAACCTACTCAAATTAAGTGATGCCGCCGAGGCCATAGGGTTTAAATCTCTGGGCGTGAAAATTGATTTCCATAAATTAAAAGAAGCCCCTTTACCCTTAATTGTACATTGGAACAAAAACCATTTTGTAGTGGTTTATAAAATTAAAAAAGATGTCATCTATCTTTCTGACCCTGCTTATGGATTGATTACCTATACAAAAGATGATTTTATAAAACGCTGGATAGGCAACAATGCTACCGAAGATACCAAAGAGGGTATTGTTTTAATATTGGAAGTCACCCCAAAATTCCATCAATTAAAAGACTGGGAAACAACAGATAAAAAATCGTTTCGTTTTCTATTTAAGTATTTGTTTAAATATAAAAACTTGTTGTTTCAGCTCGTAATTGGATTATTGGTAGGCAGCATACTCCAATTGATTTTTCCCTTTTTAACACAAAGTATTGTAGATGTTGGGATACAAAACCAAGACATCAATTTTATTTATATGGTGTTGATAGCCCAAGTGATGCTTTTCTTGGGACAAACCAGCGTCGGTATTTTTAGAAGCTGGATATTATTGCATTTAAGCACAAGAATTAACATTTCATTAGTTTCTGATTTTTTTATCAAACTTATGAACCTGCCCATTGCCTATTTCGATACGCGAATGACTGGGGATATTATGCAACGGATAAACGACCATAACCGGATTGAGCGCTTATTGACCGGTTCTACACTAAGCACCTTGTTTTCCATGTTTAACCTGTTTGTTTTTGGGGCGGTGTTGATTTATTACAGCACCTCTATATTCTTCATATTTGCTGTTGGCAGCATAGTGTATATTGTCTGGATCTTATTTTTCTTAAAAAGAAGAAAAGAAATTGATTATAAGCGTTTTACGGAAAACAGCCAAGAAAAAAGCACGGTTATAGAGCTTATAAATGGTATGCAAGAAATAAAAATGAACAATGCAGAAAAACAAAAACGTTGGACATGGGAATATGTACAGGCCCGTTTGTTTAAAGTAAATATGCAAAGTTTGGCATTGGAGCAAACCCAAGGCGTTGGTTCATCTTTTATTAATGAAGCTAAAAATATATTGATAACCTTTACCTCAGCACTCTTAGTTATTGAGGGCTCTATCACTTTAGGAATGATGCTCTCCATTCAATACATTATTGGGCAATTGAATGGTCCTATCGGTCAGCTCGTCGGGTTTATACAGGCTACCCAAGATGCCAAAATCAGTTTAGAGCGTTTGGGTGAAATACATGATAAAGAAGATGAGGAAAGCAAGGAAAAACATTTGATAGCAAACATAAAGCCTAATCAAAATATAGAAATCAAAAATATAACATTTAGATATACAGGAAGTGACGAAAATGTTATTAAGGGCCTCAGCATGGCTATTCCAGCTAATAAGATAACCGCTATTGTGGGCTCCAGCGGTAGCGGGAAATCCACATTAATGAAAATACTGCTTAAATTTTATGATATAGAAAAAGGAACTATTTTATATGGCGAGCATTATTTGAAAGCCATCTCGCATAAAGCATGGCGGGCCAATTGCGGTGTTGTTATGCAAGAAGGCTTTGTCTTTAATGATACCATAGCCTCCAATATAGCCATTGGAGAAGATTCTATTGACCAAGAACGATTGGTACATGCTACCAAAGTTGCCAATATTTATGATTTTATCCAATCCTTGCCTTTAGGTTTTAACACCAAAATTGGTAATGAGGGGGTTGGGGTCAGTACTGGTCAAAAGCAACGCTTGTTCATTGCAAGAGCCGTCTATAAAAACCCAGATTTTTTGTTTTTTGATGAAGCCACATCGGCATTAGATGCAAAAAATGAACGTGTTATTATGGAAAACCTTAACACATTTTTCAAGGACAAAACAGTCGTCATCATAGCGCACCGACTAAGTACCGTAAAAAATGCCGACCAGATTATTGTGATTGATGATGGAAAAGTTATGGAATCTGGCAAACACCAAGAATTATTGGATAAGCAAGGTGCGTATTATAACTTAGTTAAAAACCAATTGGAGCTGGAAAAATTAAGTAAGCCCCGCCCGAACCCTCCCCAAAAGGAAGGGAAGGGAACTGATATTTGAAAAAACAAATGCTTGTCATTCCTGTGAAGGCAGGAATCCATAAACCAAAACTAAAATTAGATAATGCCTAAAACAAAAAAGGAAGACACTATAGAATTACGGTCCGAAGAGGTGCAGGAGATTTTATCAAACCCGCCAGTTTGGATTGTGCGTTGGGGCATCACGCTTATTTTTATGTTTGTCTGTATTATACTTTGTTTATCTTTTATGATAAAATATCCTGATTTTGTTGCGGCAAAAGTCTTGGTAACAACCAAACAGCCTACCGAAAAAGTAGTTTCAAGGTATTCTGGGCAATTGGAAAAACTGTTTATAAAAAACAGGGATACTGTCACGATTGGTCAAAAATTAGCCATTATAAGAAACACCGCCCATTTTGATGATGTGTACACATTAAAGAGTATTACAGATACATTGATGTTTAATTTTAAAGATTTCAGATTTCCTTTTGAAAAAACATCTCATTTGGTGTTGGGCGACATCAGTGCCGCATATTTTGGTTTTGAGAAAAGTTACAGCGATTATTTTTTGCTAAAAGATTTAGATCCTTATACAAATCAAATAGGGGGCAATACCGTATCTCTTCAAGAACTAAAAAATCGACTTAGAAACCAAATTACCCAAAAAGGGCTGCTGGAGCAAGAATTTAAACTAAAACAAACCGATTTAAAAAGGAATAAAACCCTTTTTGACAAAGGGATTATATCACAAAGGGATTATGAATTAAAGCAATTGGATTTTTTACAAATGCAAAAAAGCATTAGCGCCATGGCGATTTCCATTTCACAAATGACCGAAGCCATTTCTTCTGCCAATCACACTTTAAAAAGCACCCGTATCAATGAACAAGAAGATAATACTAGGTTTTCAAGAAATTTGACACAATCCTATGATTTACTTAAAGAAGCCATTAGAAACTGGGAATATAATTATGTGTTGCGTTCTTCAATTGACGGCGTTATCAGTTTTCAAGATTATTGGGGCGTTAACCAGTTTGTAAATTCTGGAAGTATTGTTTTTTCAATTTTACCCACAGATACCCAAAACTTGGTAGGTAAACTTGTGATACCCGCCCAAAATGCCGGCAAAGTGACTGTAGGTCAAAAAGTATTTATTAAACTGGATAATTACCCATACCAACAATATGGGATGTTGATTGGTAAAGTCACGAATTTTTCCATTTCCCCAAATAACGAAGGCAACTATACCATTTACATATCATTGCCAAACGGCACAAAAACATCTTATAACCAGACCTTTAAATTTACCCAAGAATTGCTTGGCAACGCAGAAATCATAACCGAAGATTTAAGTGTTGCAGAACGTATGTTTTATAAATTCAAAGATCTATTTAAATATTAAAAAATATTTAATCATTATGAAGTTGAAAAACATTTTAATAGTTGGGGCGGGGTTTTCCGGAGCGGTAGTTGCCGAACAACTTTCAAAAACGGGAAAATATAATATTACCGTTATTGATAAAAGAAACCATATTGGCGGAAATTGCCATACCGAAATGGACCCCGAAACAAACATACTTGTCCATAAATATGGGCCACACATCTTCAATACCAATGATCTTGATGTTTGGAACTATGTCCAGTCTTTTGGTAAGTTTAACAACTACACCAACAGGGTTAAAGTAAAAAGCGGAAATGCCATTTATTCGTTTCCAATAAACTTACACACCATAAATCAATTTTTCAATAAATCCCTTACACCGTCAGAAGCCGCTAAATTTATCGATCAAAAAAGGGACAAATCGATTGTGGAACCTAGAAATTTTGAGGAACAAGCGCTGGCTATGATAGGAAAAGATCTTTACGAAGCTTTTATGTACGGCTACACCAAGAAACAATGGGGCTGCGAACCCAAGAAACTTCCGGCAAGCATCTTGAAAAGATTGCCCCTTAGGTTCAATTATGATGATAATTATTACAATAAGATATATCAAGGCATTCCAGAAGATGGCTATTCCAGAATCATAGAAAATATGCTGAGCCACAAAAACATTCGTGTTTTGTTAAACACCCCATTCGATACT
>CAXBNH010000005.1:0-23919 GCA_963976905.1 uncultured Algibacter sp. | reverse complement strand
TCTATATTTTTTACTACTGTAATCAATAAAGGTATTGCTGGTCTCATTTATTAAAACAGCCACGTTACCGGTTTCAGCGTCAATTTCAATGACTCTGTATGCTTGATGCCCACGCTCATTGTACTCAAAAGTAAAGGCACTACTATTTTCTCTCCAATTCATATTAGATAGACTAAACTGACTGCTGAATTTATCGGTAGGGATTTTGATATGCTTTTTTGACTCTACAAGAAATAGTTGCGGACTTTTAAAAGGTAATTCATCTCCCGGTTTTAAGTAATCCCTGGATTGCAATTTAGGTTGCAGTTGGTCTTTTGGGCTTGATTCAACAAAATAAATTTTATGCTCTTCACCTGCCCTAACTTTATAAGCCATTATTTTTTTACTGTCTGGAGACCATTTAATATACGAAGAATAGTAATTGCCCTTAGACCCATCAAAGCTTAATTGACTTTCATCGTTTGTTGCATTGTTTTTAATATATAAATTATAATTTTTAATGAATGCCATTGTGGAGGAATCTGGCGACTTTACCGGTTTATTGTCGGACTCTTCAAATCTATTGCCCCAATAGCCTCTGTCTCTGTTGCTGCGGCGCTTTGCACTCTCAACAATTGTTAAAGTATAATCCTTAAGGTTGTATTTGAGCCTGTTACTTTCGTAAACAAATTTTAGTTCGTTTGAATCAGAAATAAATTCGATGTCAGAAATATCAATATGGTTTGCATCAACTTTCTTTTGCATTTGATCTGCTAAAGCATTAGCGAGTTTTTCGTGATCAAAAAACACTTTTTGTGTCTTTTCATCAGCATTCACTAAAAGATACTCTTTGCCTTTATTGGAATTGTTGACATACCATAACATACCGCCTTCCAGCCAATTGAACTCTGTAGGGGAATTGATTACTTTGTTTCTGAATAATGTATCTACAGCAATTGCTTTTTTATATTCTTTCAATGTTCCTTGACTAAACATTAAAAAAGAGCAAAAGAACACAGAAATAACGCTTAAATTTTTAACTATTCTTTTCATAAATTGTATAATTAATAAAATTAAATATAAACTTGAAACCATCATATCCGAATGTTAACTAATACTGATACTATATTCTCATTAACATCAGATCAATATGTGTTAATTTATGATTTTGATACAAAGTAAGTATTTGAACAAAGTCACAATTTCTATCCTAAAAGAATTGAATTGATCGAATAATTTTAACTATTAGCCATTGAATGGATAGGAAGATTATATCCCAAATGGATTCTCTATTGAAAAAGCGGGCTCTGTAAACCACTTAGGGCCTTCACTTGTCATGTATATATGATCTTCTAATCTAACACCAAATTGATTTGGAACGCAAATCATAGGTTCAACACTATAGCACATTCCAGGTTGTAATACAGTTTCATTTCCTTTTAATATATAAGGGTACTCGTGAATATCCAAACCAATGCCATGCCCTGTTCTATGTGGTAGTCCTGGTAAATTGTAATCAGGGCCTAATCCATGAAATTCAATGGTTTTTCTAGCAGCAATATCTATAGAGCCACACGTGTTTCCTGATTTTGAAGCCTTAAAAGCTGCTAGTTGGGCTTCTTTTTCAATATTCCAAATACGACGTTGATAATCTGTGGCTTCTCCAAAGATGTAAGTTCTTGTAAGGTCTGAAATATAATCGTGAACAGAACAGCCTGTGTCCACCAAAACAATATCGTTCATTTCTAAAGGTTTTGGTGTTTTCACACCGTGCGGAAACGAACTATCTTTTCCAAATAAAACAATACAGAAATAGGAACCAGAAGCAACCCCATAGCGTTTGTGGGCTTCATGGATAAAATCCTCTACTTCTTTGGCCGTAATACCAACTCTTAAAATTCTGGCCGTTGCCTTATGGACTTCTAAGGTAATATTCATTAAAGCCTGTATGATGGCAATTTCGGCTTCAGATTTAACTATTCTACAAGCTGAAATGATAGATTTCGCATTGCTAACAGTTAAAGATTTTGAAGCATTAGCAATACCTTCATAGATAAAAAAAGGTGTGCTTTCATCAATCAAAATTTCGCCCTCTGCTATGTTTTTGGATTTAAGGACGTTATTGAGTAATTCAAACGGACTTTCGTGCTCTTCCCATCCATGGATCTCACCTTCCATCATCATAAAATCTCTAATGGTGCCCTCCTCAAATTTGGGGGCAATATAATGTATAGCACCACTTGACAGCAGAATGGCACCAACCATACGCTCACTGGAGTGCCAATGGGTACCTGTAAAATAAAGTAAATTGCTGCCTGCGTTTAAATAGATCGCTTTAACATTCTGAATTTTCATAAGTCCGCATGCTTTGCTAATTCTATTTTTATATTCCGCCTCTTGAATAGGTTGTATGTGCTGTGCCGTAGGTTTTATGGCATTTAATTCTGCTTCTATGGTTGAACCTCCTATTCCGTATTTATTCATGTTTTTGTTTTATTTAAATCTTTCAGGAAAAAGAGGTGCTAAATTAACAGATGTCTTTTTGTTGGCAATTGTTTCTGCTACCAATTTTCCTGTAATAGGCCCTAAACTCCAACCCATCATGGCATGGCCAGCAGCAATGGTTAAATTACTGTATTTACTCGTTTTCCCAATAAAAGGAAGACCATCTGGAGATACAGGCCTTAATCCTGAAGTGGCCGTATCTTTTTCGTTTTGATTGATTTCTACATCTGTATAATATGATTTTACCGCATTTGCCAGCGCATTTACACGCTCTTTTTTAACAATACTATTATTGCCAGAAAACTCCATAGTACCCGCAAATCGTGTAAATTTATCCATAGGTGTTATCGCTACTTTGGCTTCAACCAAAATAGTTGGCATGGTTATGCCTGTTGGCCTAAACACATCCATGCTATAACCTTTGCCACCTTGCACCGGAATATTTAATTTTAATGAAGCTGCTAAACTTGAAGTCCAGCTTCCAATGGCCAGAACAAATTCATCTGCCTCAAAAACAGCGTTTTTAGCATTTGCAGAAACCACTTTGTTGTCTTTTATCACAAAATTGGTTATTTGGTGGTTTGTTTCAAAAACAACTCCTTTTGAATGCAACCACACTTTCATAGAATCCATAAAATGGTTTGGGGTGGTATGTGCATCACATTTATAATGTACAGCACCAGTAACGTACTCGGAAAGAACAGGTTCAAGATCATGTAATTCTGCTTTGTTCAAACAGGTTACATCCAACCCTTCCTTAATTGCCCGGTGGGCAACCTCAAACTCTTCTTCTTCACTCTTACTATTGCAAAAGGCCATGAGCACCCCTTTCTTTTCATAATGAAAATGAAAATCTAAAGACGCCAACATGTCTTCAAATAAGTGTTGACTTTTTAAATTAAGCTCTTTTATTACAGGAATAGCCTTTTCTACATTAAATCTGGTGGCTGATTTTTTAAATTGTAAAGCCCATTTAAAAAACTCGAAATCTAATCTAGGCTTTATATAAAAAGGACTTGAGCTATTAAGCATCCACTTCAAACCTTGTGTAATAATACCTGGTGCCGCTAAGGGAATAAAATGGCTAGGTGTTAAATAACCTGCATTGATAAATGACGCTCCGGTAGTTATATCTGTTTTATCTACAACAGTTACAGCATGCCCCTCCTTTACTAAGTAGTAAGCGCTGCATAATCCGGAAATTCCACCGCCAATTATAACAACTTTTTTCATGCTAATCTTATTTTTTATCTATTATAGCACTTGAAATCCATGTGCATAAGGGTCATCATCATCAATAATAATATTATTATATCCTGTAACTTGCGCCCATCCTTGAATACTTGGTATAATTGCCTTTTTTCCAGCTAAAATAGTTTCTTCCTCTATACGCCCTATAAATTTACTTCCTATGTAACTTTCGTGTACATATTCTTCCCCTAACTTTAATTTTCCCTTAGCATGCAATTGCGCCATACGAGCAGAAGTTCCTGTGCCGCAAGGCGAGCGATCTATGGCTTTATCACCATAAAACACAGCATTTCTTCCTGTTGATGCGGAATCTATAGGGTTTCCTGTCCATAGCATGTGGCTAACATTTTTAATGGTGTCATTTTCTGGATGCACAAACATGTTTGGATATTTAATATTAATTTGATCCCTAACTACTTTAGAATATTGAATAATCTTACTAGAAGTAAAATCATGAATGCCACTAAACCCTTTTTGGGGATCAACGATGGCATAATAATTCCCCCCATAAGCAACATCAAAAGTAATTTCACCTAACTCAGGACAGTCTATAGTTAAATTTTCTGCAGCTAAATAAGATTTAACATTGACCAACCTTACCCAATCAACTTTTTTACCTGTTTGCTGATATTCAATTTCCACCAATCCCGCAGGTGCTTCCATTTTTATTTTCCCAGGTATTTTTGGAACGACCAACCCTTCTTCAATAGCAATGGTAATGGTTCCTATAGTGCCATGACCACACATTGGCAAGCATCCTGATGTTTCTATAAAGAGAATTGAAAAATCGTTTTCTATATCATGCGGTGGATATAAAATACTCCCACTCATCATATCATGTCCGCGTGGCTCGAACATTAATCCTTTGCGAATCCAATCAAATTCCTTAAGAAAATGCTGGCGTTTTTCGCTCATAGTTTTACCAATGAGATTAGGCCCACCTCCTGCTACAACTCGAACTGGATTGCCGCAAGTATGGGCATCAACACAAAAAAAAATTTTTCTTGCCATTCTTTAATGCATAAATATTTTAGGAAACTGATGTTATTGTATAATTATTTTTTTAATGCATTTGGCAGCAATACATTTGGAAAAGATTGATAGCTTATTGGCCTTACCCATCTTTTGATAGCCCCTATTCCAACAGCAGTAAACCTAGAGTCTGTTGACGCAGGATAAGGCCCACCATGTTGCATGGAAGGAGAAACCTCTACACCTGTGGACACTCCATTAAAAATAATTCTACCAACGCGATTTTCCAATGCGTCTACAATATCTGTAAGATTTGAATACTCTTCTTCTTCTGCGATAATAGTGCCTGTTAGTTGCCCTTCTAAACCGTTTATGATTTTAATCAACTCATCTTCATCCTTACTTTTAACAACTAAAGAAAATGGGCCAAAAACTTCTTGGTGCACTTTCGGGTTTGCTAAAAAATCAGAACCAGACACAGTCACTATTTGTGACGCTGCATAATTATCTTTTAAATCCCCTTCAATTTTTCCAACAACTTTCACACCATTTTGAGCTACGATATCTGCACCACTTTTATTGAAGCCACTTTTGATATCTGGATGCAACATACATTGCGGTTCAATAGCGATTGTTTTTTCAGCCAGATCTTTTACAAACTTGTCTGTGTTATCACTATCAATAGTCAATATAAGCCCTGGGTTTGTACAAAACTGCCCTGTTCCCAATGTAATAGAGCTTGCATAAGTACTCGCCACTTCTTCTGACCTATTTGCTATAGCCTTTGGTGTAATCAAGACTGGATTTATGCTTCCCATTTCTGCAAAAACAGGAATAGGTTCTTCACGTTGAGAAGCCAAGTTGAAAAGTGCCCTACCACCAGCTATACTTCCCGTAAACCCAACTGCTTTGACTTTAGGGTGGGCAACTAAAGCAGTTCCCACAGTTCTACCTCTTCCCATAATGTTTGAAAACACACCATTGGGCATTCCAGTACTTTCTGCAGCTTTTATAATTGCTGATGCAACCAGTTCCGCAGTTCCTGAATGCATGGCGTGTGCTTTTACAATTACTGGACAACCAGCAGCCAATGCACTCGCTGTGTCTCCACCTGCAGTTGAAAAGGCCAAAGGGAAATTACTTGCTGCAAATACCACCACAGGCCCTAACGGAATGGATGTTTTTCTAAGATCTTCTTTAGGAAGCGGCGTCCTGTTTGGGTCAGCTTCATCAATAACATTATCTCTCCAATCTTCATTGACTACCAATTCAGCAAATGAACGTAATTGAAATACCGTTCTGCCGCGTTCTCCAATGGCTCTTCCCTCAGGAAGACCAGACTCCGTAGTAAAGGCGTCTATTAATTCTTGGTCTAATGCTAAAATCTCATCTGCTATGGCATTTAAAAAAGAAGCTCGTTTTGCTCCTGAAATTTTTCTGAATTTTTTAAATGCTTCTGAGGCTAATTGTACTGCTTCATTAACTTCTTCATTTGTAGCTTCAATAAAAGACGTTGGATTTTCAATATTTAGCTTAGGATTAATCGTTTTATGACTAATATTTCCTTTTGCACTTAGTTTATTTCCAATATAATTTTTGCCTGTAATCATTGTTTTTTATAAATTTTTGTATTCTGGTAATGTTGGTCTGTTTTTCATTGCAGTGTTTATTATTTCTAAAACACGCGCTCTTTCAGATCCTTGCAAGGGCAATCTTGGTGCTCTAACATTTTCTGTACCAATACCGGTCGCTACCTCTGCCAGTTTAATATTCTGAACTAATTGAGGCGTAATATCCAACTCCAATAATGGTATGAACCAACGATAAATTTCTAAAGCTTTATCTATTTGACCTGCTTTTACAAGCTTATATATTGCCACGGTTTCTGCTGGATATGCGCACACTAAGCCCGCAACCCAACCATCAGCACCAATAGCTATGCTTTCCAGACCAAGGGTATCAACACCTGTAAAAACCTTAAAACGGTTTCCAAAACGGTTTTTAATACGAATAATGTTTGTTATATCTCTAGTAGATTCTTTAATAGCCTCTATATTTTTACAATCAACTAATTCTGCGAACATATCTAGAGTCACCAATATTTTATAATCCGTTGGATTGTTATATATCATAATTGGCAACGATGTACTTTTGGCAATCTCTTTAAAATAGGTTACTGTTTCAAAATCCGTTGCCTTGTAACGCATTGGCGGTAAAAGCATCAACCCATCAGCCCCAACAGATTCAGCATGTTTTGCCACTGCAATAGCCTCCTTGGTACTTTGTTCTGCAATATTAATAATTACTGGAATTTTGCCTTTAGTAAGTGAAAGTGTAGATTTTATCAAAATCTCTTTTTCTTCCTTTGTAAGCGTACTGGCCTCTCCTAAAGTTCCACCTAAAATGATACCATTAACACCTGCTTCTAGTTGCGCATTGATGTTTTTTTCAAACATAACAAGATCTAATTCATCCTCGTTTGTGAATTTTGTTGTTACTGCTGGCATTACGCCCTTCCAATTTATCATAATTTATTAATTTAATATACAAATGTATATTTTATAAGAAAAATATTCTTCACTATTATTAGCAACTTATAATACTATATTATCTTATAAATAGGTTTATCTTATTTTTTTTAATAATATTTGCAAAAGTTAAGCCATGAAAGTTTTACCATTTAAAATACCTAAACCTAAAAACGAAGCACTTGTATACCAGGTAAATAAAGAAAAAGTGTTTTATGATGAACTCCACCAACATGGTGAAATACAAATAAGTTTCATAGAAAAAGGGGCGGGTTCTTTAATAGTAGGAGACACTATAAACGAGTATAATGCCAATGACATTCTAGTAATTGGCGGCTATGTACCCCATGTTTTAAGAAGTGATGTTAATGCTTCAAGCGAGTCTGTTATGTACACCTTGTTTTTCGACAAAACTTCTTTTGGCAAACATTTTTTTGAACTTCCAGATTTAGAGAGCACACATAATTTTTTTAAAGATGCCGAGTATGGGATGAAAGTGATTTCTAAAAAAAATAAAATCATCAATCAATTCAATAAGTTAAAAAAACAGAACAAAATAGAACGTATCGCCACGCTTTTAAAAATCATAAATTATATCAGTCATTCTAAAACATTGGCACTATCTTCTTTTGTTTATAAAAAGAAATACACAGATGATGAAGGTAAACGCATGAATGACGTTTTTAAATTTGCAATGGAAAATTATTTTGAGCCCATTACATTAGAAGATATATCGGAAAGGGCCAATATGAGCAAAAATGCATTTTGTAGATATTTTAAAAAACGAACCAATAAAACATTTTTCCAATTTTTAATTGAAATTCGTATTGAAAATGCCTGCAAACTTATTTTTAACAATCCCGATCTTTCAATTTCGGCCATCTCAGAACAGTGCGGTTTTCAAAATACGGCTAATTTCAACAGAAAATTCAAAGAAATAAAAGGCGTAACCCCTTCCCATTATAGACTTCAACGATTTTAAAATATCATTCCGTTGAAAATATTCCCGTACGTATTTTTGACTGAAGTTTATTAGCAACACCTTTTTCTGTAATTCTGTACGCACGCTTTTTGGATGTACTATTATTTGTATCTGCATCCATAATCGGCATATCTACTTGCAATGCTGCATAGTCCAGATACTTTTGGTAGTCTATTTCTTTTACCGAATAAACATATTCTTTTATATCTTCCATAGAATCCCCAGAAATAGTTTCGCATGCAAGCCAAAACTCTTCCTCTTTAAAACCTCTGTTCTCTTTTAAATAATATTGGTTGTATAAAAAACGCATCACATCATCTAAAGATTTATTGTTTTTTGTGCTATTCCTAATTTTTAAATCTAATAAGAAGCCAACAATAGGTCCCTTGTTATAATAAGAAATTGTAGCCTCTCTTGCATTGGAATTTTTATTAAAAAAATTCAACCAGATATCAAAACTAGACCGTGCCAGCGTCATATGGTTCTTTCCTTCCGTATTTTCATATTTTCCTATAGCATCGCTCAGGTATTTTAAAGCCGCATCACTTTTCAGCAAACCAGCCTTCATCATAATTATGTATTCGTAATAAACGGTAAGCCCTTCAGAAACCCAAAGCATGTTGGTGTAATTCTCTCTGCTATAATCAAACGGTCCCAACTCAAATGGGCGAATCGCTTTTACGTTATATAGATGAAAGTACTCGTGGGTAATGAAGTTCAAAAAATCAACATAATCACTATTTGAAGTAAAGTTAAAGCTGCCACTTGTAAAAACCGCCTGTGAATTCCAATGTTCCAAACCGCCGCCGCCTGCTTCCATAAATATAAAACTATACGTATCATAAGGAACATGCTGCATCATGGAGGTTGATGCACTTATAATACGTTTTAAATCGTTTATAAATGTCGCATCGTTTAAACCTTCTGGATTTGCAATTGAAAGATCATAATATTTTCCTTCGTGTTGAAAATTCAAACTATATGGATTGCCCATGTAAATGGGACTATCATATAAAACATCAAAATTTTCAGCATAAAAAACATGGGGTTCCTTTTCAATTTTTTTTAAACCCGTGTTGATGGTCTTCCAGCTTTTATTTGGATATAAAGACAGTTTAACCGGATTGTCAATGTGGCCTTTTATATGCATAAACATGTTGTTTGGCATTATAAAAGCCCTTGTTTCGTTTACATTGGATTCTGCTACTGATTTTTGATTTGCAAAATAACGATAGGTAATTATGATATGTTTATCAGCCTTATTTTCAACCACCCAATGGTTCTTTGATTTTTTGGACCATTTTACAGTGTCCCCTTTTGTGTTTTTAATAGAAAAATCAACAATGTTTTTAGGGAAGTCCAATATTTGATAATATCCCGGAGACCAAACAGGAAGCATGAAATCTGTTGTTTCAGAACTCAAGTTTTCACAATTTAATTGTACCTCAACATAATGGTTTTGAGCATCTGTAAAACGGGCCGTATAATCCATTTTAATCTGACCAAAACACATTGTTGTCCCAGAAATTAAAAGGAAGCAAAGCAATGGGTTCAACCGGGAGGTCCTTTTCATAAAAGATTTTAATTTGGTGATGTCATAAAACAAATCAGAGAGGTAAAATTCCTCTCTGATTTGTATGGTTTTTATTCTACTTCCCATTCAAAAATACCAGCGGCATTCTTATCGGCAAGTTTTACTTCCAATTTAATCGCTTTTGTTATAATTGGCTTAAAAACAACTTCATTCCCCAAACCTTTCTCAACACCATAAGCTGTTGTGTTTTCAACAGGTTGCCATTCATTATTCTTATCTTGGTAATAAATTTTCCAGTTTTCGGGGACTTTACAACCGCCCCATGGCTTGTCATCAAACCAATAAACCGTTGAACGGCTCACTGTTTTTTCAGTGCCAAAATCATATGAAATCCATTCAGTGGTGCCTTCCTTTGGCCACCAATGGTAATAGGGAATGGAACGGTCTTCTTCATCTTTAGGAACAAGCCCATCATTAATCGCTACTATAGGTTTTACGTTATGTGAAGCATCCTCTTTACTTTCTGATGCAATGGTCGGTGCCATGGTTGGCTTGGTAGCGTTTAAATCCATTGGTAACCAAACAGCCATGTCCCCACTTCCGCGGTGTGACCAAGCGTAATAAGGTATCATATTCAGTTTTACATCGTTTGTTTTTAATTTACCATCATTATCGTAGCTTAAAGATTGTGCATTGGTTTGAATGGTATGGATGCCATAAAGCAAATCTGGTTTGCTTTCAACTTTAAATTCAGGTTTTTTATTTAAAATGACACTAAAAATATCAAAATCGTTATCGGGCCACTCCGCACAATAAACAACAGGGCCACGCTCGATAGACACTTTTCCCCTATCTGCTTCAACCGCAGGATGGGCTTTTACAGTTCTTGGTTCCATTTCAAAATCAATAATGACTTTATCACCTGTCTTCCAAGTTCTATTGATATTGAAATAGCCTTTGTCCAGTTCGCTTGCTACCGTTTTTCCATTTACTTTAACTGTAAAATCAAGTGTTTTCTTGTCATTATAACTATATAAATTTGATGGTACTACATCGTTTTTCAACCAACCGGGCACTCGAACCTTAAGTGTAAAATCTTGTTTACCTTTAGGATTGACATCAATAGTTACATTACCGCTCCATGGGTAATTTGTAGTCTGGGTTAATTTTAATGATTTTCCTTTTACTTTCAAATCTGATTCATTTGCCATAAATAGGTTTACATAAACATCTGTTTCATCTACGGCATAAATATAGCCCGGAACAGACGGGATAAAGCGGCTGACATTGGATGGACAACAGGCACAACCAAACCATGCTTGACGTTGGTGTTGGCCAATAGACTCTAATGGATTGGGGTAGAAAAAACTTCCACCGTCCAAGGATACGCCAGAAATAAGTCCGTTGTACAAGGTGCGCTCTAAAACATCATAATATTTTGCATCGCCATGCAATAAAAACAACCGATAGTTTAAATATACATTTCCGATAGCGGCACAAGTTTCGCAATAGGCAGACATGTTTGGCAATTCATAATTTTTACCAAACGATTCGCCATGGCCAGTAGCCCCAATACCTCCTGTAATGTATAATTTTTTGGAAACAATATTATCCCAAATTTTATCGATAGCATGAATATAATCTTCATCCCCGGTAAGCGCAGCAACATCTGCCATACCCGAATACATATAAGCGGCACGAACGGCATGCCCTACGGCTTCGTTTTGTTCTAAAACAGGTTTGTGCGACTGGCTGTATTCGCTTTTAATATGGGTATGCCCACGTTCGTCTAGCAACAATTTAGCAAAATCAAGATATTTTTTCTCGCCCGTTACTACAGATAGTTTAGCGAGTGCCATTTCTGTAATTTGATGCCCGGGCACGACCATAATTTGGCCAGGCTTATTACCAACTTCGCGAACAGCACAATCTGCAAATTTAATAGCAATATCAAGAAGATTTCTTTTTCCAGTAGATTGGTAATGCGCCACGGCACCTTCCACCAAATGGCCAAGGTTATAAAGCTCATGACTTAAATCTTCTTCTTTTTCCCAACGTTTCGTTCCAGCCCATTCATGCGTGTTTTCTGGGTTCATGGTACGAAATGTATATAAATAGCCATCTGGTTCTTGGGCGTTTCCTACTATGGTAATGAGGCTGTCTATATATTTTTCTAATTTTTTGTTAGGAGATGTTTGCATGGAATAACTAGCACCTTCTATGGTCTTATAAACATCGGTATCATCAAAAGTAAAGCCTTCAACTTTATTGCTCTCATCTGGGTTGGCGGCCATGGTAAAATTATCATACCGCCCTGTTTCCTCGCACTTGCTAAAGGCCAAAGGAATGGTTGTTTCTCTACTGGATTTAATACGTTGCCCCCAAAAGGCATCTGTTACGTGAACAGCTGTAAAAGGAACCGGCGTTATAGGATACCCCGTATTCGTTGTTTTTTGCCCTGAAACAGCAAAGCAATTAATAATAAAAAAAACGATTAGAAATTTACGAATCATGATATTTTGTTTTAAGTAATTTTAAATATGGCTCTGCTTTTATTTTGGGATGGTATTTGTAAACTTAACTTTATATGGAAAATTTTCATCGGTATCAGGGTTTTCATCCCAAACATGGTTTACATGTTCTGTAGGAGCCCCAGTTACCACTAACCACAACTCTTTAACACCTTCGGTTAAAGTAATGGAAGCGGTTCCTTGTTTTGTTTTTTCCATAGAACCATAAATGGGCGCACCATTTTCTTGTATCGCAACAAAACCATAACGCCAGCCTTCAATAGATTGCCATGCGCCTTCCAAACCTTCAAAATCTACACTAACCGTTGTGCCTGAACTAGGCGCACTTAGCTCAATAGCGTTGTATCCGTAGATTTGAGGAATTTGATCATCTGATATCTTATAGTAATTGTTTTCAATCAAATTCAACTTAGTTGCATGTTTATATCTTTTTTTCTCTATTGCGGATAAGCCTTTAATAAAGTTCTGGTTAAAACTTCCTAAAGGATAGTCCCAAGATACATTTTTACATGCATATTCAAAAATCTCATCATTCAATTGCTCTTGGTTGATTTCTGTAATTCTTTTATAAGTTTGTATTGGGTGTTCTGGAAGCGTAGCCTCTCTCCATAGCTTTCCCAAAAAATCGACCCCATGTTTTTGTTTCCAATACTCCATTAAATACATAGATTGGTACCTGATATCTTCATGGGAAAAGTTTTTGTGTATATTTTCTAATAAATACGGCAATTCTCCCGTATAGTCGTCATTATTTTGTTGCCAAGACATGTATTGTGCACATTGTTCCCAAAACTGACCTACGTAATTTTGATCTCTGAATCCGTAATTTCCATCACAAGCCACTTGATACTGAAAAGAGTGCCCAAACTCATGTGCTATTACAGCCCCTCCCTTTGTAGTTGCAGGATTGACCCATAAAGCTCCAATAACATTATCGTAACCAGCACCTGTTGCCAACCATTCTTCTTGGTATAACAACATTACAATCATTCTATATTTATCTGTTTGTGAATTACCTTTTATTACAAACTTCATCGTATCGCGATAATAGGCATAAAAATCTTCTGCCATTGTCAGCAGGTTATTAATATCAACACGAAGATTTTCTCGAGAAACCTTACTAGGATATTGGCCAAAACCTTTTTCCCAAAAAACAATAATATTATCTGATGAGGCACTTCTTTGGTAACTCCATTTATTATCATTAGAATCAAAACCCTCTGCTTTTAACTCATTCGGAATATAAATGGCTTTTCCTCCGCTAGGCTTTTTAGCAAACGTATAAGCAAAATTATCTGGTGGTGTTATTGCTGTTTCTTCAGGGGTTTCAGATTCATCTGGGATTTCCTTAATAATTTCTTTATCCTGTACTTCATTAGAAGAGCATGACATGTTTATAAAAAAACATACTATGAAAAATATTTTTAAAAAATTAAAATGTGTCATCATATTCATATTTTGCTGGGTTGTCCAATTTTTAATTACCATATCATTAAGAAAATTATTAGCGTTTGTATGTTTAAAAAAAATGAGCTTTTAAAAATAAAGCCAAAGAAGTCAAAACACCCTTCCTTGGCTTTAAAAAAATTAAACTAACTCAAACTTTATGAAACTACTTTTTTAAATTAACATATTTGGTTTTCAAACCATACCAATACTTCTACAAATATTCTATATGGTAAATATAAAATGTTACACTTTTAATGAAAAAGTATAATTAGCAGAAAGTAATATTATATTATCTTGTTTTTATGATATGCTAAAAAGCACGCCATTGTACGCTATAATATAGGTACATACTATTATTGATTGGCAATCACAATTTTTCTTGTGCTGCTGTTTATCTTGAGTATATAGATTCCCGGTGCTATGGTAGATGGGATTTTCAATACCGTTGTTTTTAGAGCTTTGGTATATTGGTTTTCCACGAGTTTTATGTGCCTTCCATTGATATCAAAAAGAACAAAGGTGTCGGTAGCTTCTGTATTGGCTACGGACATCGCACCAAACGAGACACTCACTGGGTTAGGAAACACTAAATAATCTTTATTGATTATATTAATTTTTCCTTCAAAATATTCTTTACCAAAATAAAAGTCGCTCTTTCCAATCCTTTCTCCAATCAGCCTACCTGGAATATCGTCAGCTGGTGGGTGAATTCCACCCCATATCCTTGACAAGCTACATTGGTCTGATGCATCACGGTAAGTAGCCCATTGCAAGGTTACATCTACCGATGGCCCTTTTTCAAAGACCAAGAATTCATTTTTTTTGGCTATGAATTCCCCCATGCCACCCGGAAAGTATTCACTTCCCGTGATTAATGTCATGACTTCTGCTGCTGCTCTGGAGTATGTTGAGTGCCCAGAAATATAACCAGCAAATGGAGGCGTAACAAAAGAAGGCCTTTGGTACGGCCACCAGTTTTCTGCTAAAATCCAACCAACGCCAGCTTCGTCTGTGTTTGCATCTTTAATGTAATCATGACCCTTCCAAGCATAAACTTTGATTTTACCAACATGCTCATTAAAATCCCCTGAGAGCGGATCTCCTTGCTCGACAGTTTCTATATAACCGTCTTTCAAAGGAATACCTGCAACATCATAGTTTTCTTTAGAGGAATCTGTGCTTTGCCCCTTTTCTGCCATAAACCGAATGGCTGAAATCGGCCTGATAAAATCATACCATCCTTTAATTCCCCATGCTGCTACGGCACAATCATGCATAGCGCCCCCTAGAATAAAATACGACTTTACATCCCATTCTAAATTACTTAAACGCTCGCCTTGTCCATTGAATTTTTTATCAAATAACTCATGATCGCTTACATAATTAAGTATTGTAAACCAATGGCCGGGGGGTGTTTCAGAATCAGGGCCATCTGCCCAAAACTCTGCGAGCACTCTAGTATAATCGCCTCTTGGAACTATTTGCTCTTGATAAGGTGCCTTAGTGTATGGATTGATGCTGCGCCCTTGGCCAATATCCCCACCATTTTCTACTTTATACAAATCGCTATGGTTTTTGTATGCTTTAGGCAATAATTCAAAATCAATATTTCCAATAGATTTTGGAGAGATATCCCACATGACATTGTCATAGGGATCATGATGTGAACTCCAAATAGAAACTAGTGAAAAGGTCCAGTTGTAAGCATCACTTGAAGGTGTTGATTTTAACAAATCCAAATGAGGCGGACTGCCTGGATCGTCATAAACAATATACTGATTTCCCGAACGCTCATAGACGGTTTTCTCAGCCTCAGTAAGATTAAAAGGTTTTACGTTGCCCCATTCGGGGCCCAAAAAAGGAGGTGTGGAACCCTCTATCAAATTACCGCTTTGGTCTATAAAAGTATCAAAACTTAATGGTTGCCATCTATTACAATCTATTATACTACCAATGTTTTCATCTGGGTTATTCAGCAATAGTGGTGGGTTTACAGGTTCATAATACTTGTTCCCATATTTATTTGCTTCATTTGAACCATCTGTATGTCCATAATCAATAACTGTTTGGGCTATAAAATTTCCTAATGCTATGGGGTTTCCTGTAGAATAATCAACAGCCGTTTCACTTGTATTGTACCCTAATTCATTCATCAAATCATCAAACCTACTCATGGTTTCATCAAAGTTTGGCGAATCTCTAAAACGGTACTTCAGTAATCTATAGGCTGCATAGCTTATGGTTTTATCTCTTGCTTCATCAAGGTTTTCTGTTGTTTTAAACCCATCAAAGCCACTTACAAACCCATGTAAATCATTTCCTAAAAGATAGGGTTTTGCCTGTTTGCTGTAAACTGCCCATGCATCGTACATGGCTATACTAGTATGAAATAAGTTTCTGGCATGCACAGTAGGCCTTGCATAATCTTTTCTGATGGCATCTAATAAGGCTTCGTTCCACAATCTAGCAACCGATTTTTTATTAGTATTTGGGCTAGGGTCTGTTTCACTTCTTAAAGTAACTACTAAATCTAAATTTTGACTGGCACAAAAATTATTTTGCTCAATAATTGTAACACGCCCTTCGGTGCCTGTTGCCCATTTAACCTTTATCGTATTGGTGTTTTTCCCTTCTATAATATCTCCGCCTTGAACGTTCCATGTAACCGTATTACCAGTTGCTGGCGGATAGGAATATGATTCTATACTGGATTGCAAGGCATTACTGCTTCCGTATATAGATGATTTTGTCTCAAGATAAACACAATCACCAGAACTTATTGTTGCATTAGCATTATAACTGCACGAATTAGGGTCTGTACAGCCATATATTTTAATACTTGGTTGTAAATCAGAAATTGTATAGTTAGTGCCTTCTTTAAATTTGATGGTTTTATCTAAAGGCAAATTATTATAGGTTTCAATTTGTCCCGACGGCCATGTGATTTTTAGTTCCAGAATTTGTGTAGCATCTGCCAATCCAAAATGAACTGGTAATGAATTTTGAGACAGGAACCCTTTACCTGTGTAGTATCTTACAAGAGTACTTTTATTTGTTTTTAGTGTTAATTTTGTTCCTACAGCGTCTCTATTAGAAACTGTACCCTCTAAAGAAACTTTAAGCCAATGTAAGTTTTGGCTTTTATAAGTGAAATCAGTGGTTTTGTTTTCGTAGAAGTAAGAAGGCCTATCGCTATTGGTAACAAATATGTCCAGGTCGCCATCATTATCAAAATCGAAAACCCCAGCGCCAACACTAATCGTTAAATCTCCTAAATTTGAGCTTCCAGATTTATCAATAAACTTTGCGTTTCCATTAGCATGTAAATTTTGAAAATAAAGATTTTTTTCAGAACTATGGCCTTTATATTCGAAACCATTAAGTACAAGTAAATCTTCATCTCCATCTAAATCAAAATCACGAAATACCGCATCCCAAGACCAACCTCCTGATTTTACACCTTGCGCTTCTGCTAAATCAATAAATGTATTGTCTCCTTTATTTGTGAGCAATGGGTTCAATAACACATCGGTAATATACATATCAAAAAAACCATCGTTATTATAATCTCCAAATGCAATCCCCATATCGTTTCTAGCATGATCTAACCCATATTTATTAGATTCCTCAGTAAAACCCGTGCCTTTTTGATTTATAAATAAATCATTTGTTTTATTTATAACATCATTTGCAAGGTATAAATCTAACCATCCATCATTATTAAAATCAAAGGGAATACTCATTAAAGAGTTTTTGTGTTCTGTATTTCCAAATAAATCTATTTGATTTGTAAATGTTCCATCGCCATTGTTTGTATAAAAACTATTACTGTCGCAACTTTTCCAATCAGATATATACAAATCTAAATATCCATCTTTATTGTAATCAAACCAAGTTGCACATGTATTGATACAACTGCTATCTTTTGTTAATCCTGCTTGGCCCGTAACATCTTTAAAAGTACCATTACCTTCATTGTGAAATAGATAAATTTGATAAACATTAGTCATGAATAAATCAGGGTATCCATCATTATCGTAATCTCCCCAAAAAGCGCCATGTTTTACCCCCTCAAAAATCTTGTCATAAGTGGTGCCGTCTTTTTCTAAAGGAAACAGATCCAATAACAAACCTGAAGCTTCAGTTGTATCTGTAAAAGTACCGTTGTTATTGTTTTTAAATAAGCGGCTATGGCTTTTTGCCACACCGTTTTCATCCTTACCTGCGGCAACCACAAATATATCAAGATATCCATCTTTATTATAATCCGCAATGGCAACACCATTGTTTTCTTCTAAGATACTCAGCCCTGCAACAGATTCTATTCTATTAAAAACCTGTGCCTCTAAAGAGCTATAAGTAATTGTAAAAATAAAAACCAACGAAAAAAGCAAATTTCTCAAAGTCAAAATATTTTTCATTTTATAGTTTTTTGTAAAATCATAAAAATTAGTCTTAATAAAAAATCTGTTTAACTTTAAGTTTATGCATTTCGCATAAAAATATAAAAACCCGATACGCACTATTAGATCAGGTGCATATCGGGGATTTTTATTTTCAAGAACCATATAACTTTAATTCTTGCATGATATTATATTAAATCATTTAACGTCTCCACTCATTCACACCATCTCTGACCCTATTTCTCCAAACCATTTTTGAAGAAACATTTGTGGTATAATCTACATCGGTGTAATTAACAGTATAATTTAGAATAAAAGTACCGGTAGCAGGATCATAGGTATTTGTACCGTTTTCGGTAATAGTTCCAATAGGAGCACTTTCATAACCTGAAGGTGCAGGCACACCCCAAACCCTCCATTCGTGTATCGCAGTAAATGTTGGAGATGTACAATATACTCTAATTTTATCTGTATCTATTTTATCAAAAGCAGTAACGTTATATTTATCTGGATCGTTACCTATATTGATAACACCATAATCTGCTGCCGAAACAGGAACTCCATTTACTATATTATTGTTGTTTAATAATTTCCATTCGCCTGCATCTAAATCCCAATATTCGATATACGAATTGTTAGGGATTTGCACACCACCTCCATCTGCCGCCCAATATACTTCTGACATGGTTATGGAAAATTTAGATCCAAAATTGTACTGAATCCAATTTTCTGTTGTAGGAGAACCATAATTTCCCCAAGATAATATTTGATCTGTAAAAGCTGAACTGGCCGGATCTGTACCGCTTTTAACCGCATTTTCACTATTCCATGGTGCTACATAAGATGAAGTTACCGTTGCATCCAATGCAATATTTTTTGGCGAATTATCTACACTCAGATTTGGACTGTATTCTAATGATACTGTATTATCTGCATTTACATGCATCTTCATTTTATAATCAGGGCCTAATAAATTCATAGCTCCATTGGTTTCAATTGAATCTAAAGCAATGGTTCTTCCATTTATTACGTTGCTAATATTTCCAGCGTTTAAATTTTCACCTCCAGCACCCATGGTTTCAAAGGTCCCTGTTTGATTGTAAAAGCCCTCGTATTGATTGATATACTTTATAACGAATATTTGTGTGTTTTGAGTACTTAATATGCTGTCCTCTGAAGTTTCGATGAGCCTGAAAGGTATGGCGTAATTCATACCAGATGACAACGGATCATTCAAAAAATTTATAGAATCCAAAACTACGGATACTCTCCCTATGGTTTCACCAGAAGGAATTTTAAACGTATTGGTATCACTTAGCGAATAATAATCAGCTGGAAGCATGGTATAATCAGTACCTACCAAAAGACTGGGGTCTAGTTCATAAGTGGCCCATCGATCCTGATTATTATCTAGAATGCCCGCAAGGTAAATACCGGCATCAGCCTTAAGGCCTTCCCCTTTTACAACAGTTCTCCATAAAACCCCTGTTTCATTAGACCCCCCGGTTGCACTTGAAAATGCAACGGCCGAATGTTCATTATCTAGTCTAAAATCATCATAGCAACTTGTTAAAAAGGTGCCCATGAACACTAAAAGTATTAATATTTTTTTCATAGTTTTTATGTATTAAATCTTTTCAATTAAAAGGATTACCATCCTGCATTTTGTTTAAGATTATTCATTATTAAAGTTTGGGCAAAAGGCAATGGTGCATATCTCATATAATCTTGGAACGTATGGTTTTCAACATTAATGTAGTTATAAGTATCGACACCAGCATTACGGATAATTTTCACCCCTTCAATAGTATGGTTTAACGGTTTGTTCCATCTGCGAATATCCCAAAATCTAAACCCTTCAAAACTCAATTCAATGCGTCTGTTATTTTGGATAAAATCCCTGAAAGCTTCTTTTCCTGCACTTATTTGATCTTGCATGTATTGATCTTGATAATCTGCCGCTATTGGATCGGAATCTATTCCTGCGCGCATTCTCACTTTAGCCATGACATCGGCTGCAGAATAACCTAAGTCTGCACCATCTGGGCTATAGGCCTCATTAGCAGCTTCTGCAAAATTAAGATAAAGCTCTGTTTTTCCAAGATAAACATAAAACTTGATATCGCCATTGACATTTCCTGGTTCAAGCCTTACATTTTTACTTAGCAGTTTTTTCATGTAATACCCAGTTCTGGTACCTTGTTGATTGAAACCTCCAGGGGCATCATTTCCTCCGTCATACGTTTCTACGGTTGTGCCATTGTAATCATCTCCATTGAAGAAAATAAACCTATAGAATCTATTATCTCGATTCAGATACGGGTTAGCTTCATCATAAATAGCACTTTCAGTAACAGGATACCCATCTTTAGTTGGAAACTCATCTACTAAATTTTGTGATGGATTACAAGCGCCGTTACCATATAAAGAAGGCGGGTAATAGGTGCTTTCCATGCCTGTTCCAATGTATGTGGGTTGAATCCAAATATTATCAAAACTTGCCGCATTATTAAAATTATTGTAATTCGCTAAATTAACTAAGCCTCCAGAGGCCTCAATAGCTTCATAAGCAGCAGTGGCTGCTCTTTCCCACAATACTTGACTGGAATCTCCATAAGCTGGGCTGGCTGCGTTTAAGTACACTCTGGCTTTTAAAGCCAATGCCGCCAGACTAGATGCTCGGCCTCTATTACCTAAGCCCTCAAATGGGTCAGACCCATCACTATAAGTATTAGGAAGTAAATCAATTGCGGCATCACAATCTTCTGCTATTTGAGCTACACATTCTTGATAAGTGTTTCTCGGAAGATCTAAATCATCCCCTTGCTCTAAAACCGTTGTTACGATAGGAAATCCAAGTACTTCCGAACCTCCTTCTGGTTTACCTGCATAGTTCTTTAATAATTCTGCTTGATACCAAGCCCTTAAAAAGTATGCCTCTCCTATTCGGTTAGATTTTAGTATAGAGTCTTTAACTTTATCAGACACACTATAAATTAAATCCTCTCCATTTTGGATATATAAGTTAAGGTATTTAATTCTATTGTAGCTGTTTTCCCAATTTCCTATTGGGCTGGCCTCTAAAGTCCAACTTCCAAGAGCAAGTGCATTTGTTCCTGGTTGTGAGGGTACAGCATTATCTGTATAATAATCCATATTAATTTGATAACCTGGATTAAGACCACTATAAGCATTTGTTAAAATACCTTCGCCATAAGTAGAGTGACTCCAAAGATCTTCTGTTGTTTGATCCTGTATTGGAAGGGGATCAATTTGACAAGAAGCCAAGCAGACACCTAAAATCAAATAATAATATATTTTATTCTTCATAATCTCGTAGTTATAAATTAAAATTTGCATGAAACCCCTAGTGTAAAGGTTTTATATATTGGATAATTAAAAATTCCTGCGGTTGCATTTTCCGGATCTAAGTTATACTTTGACAATTTAGAAAAAGAAGCCACATTTTTAGCTCGAACAAATAGTTTTAAATTAGGCAATGATAGATTAGACCCTAAAGATTTAGGCATCATATAACTAAACTCTACATTTTTAATACTAAAATAAGATGCACTCTCTAACCAAAATGTAGAACCTTGAAAGTTATTCTGTGATTGGGTAGTTAATCGAGGAAAATTATTTGTGACTGGGTATCTATCCAACATAACTTCTGAATAATTGGCTCTTGGGCTATTCCCTTGAAAGTAATTGCCATTAAGCATCATTTGTCCATCTGCCTGACCTTGACCTACAACATAGAGCCCAAAAGATTTATATTTCAATTTTAGATTAACTCCATAAAACATTCTTGGTGCATGTGCACCTGTAATGTGTATATCTTTTTGGTCAACAACGCCATCGTTATTAAAATCTTTGTATCGAATATCTCCTGGTTGAACATCTCCCCAACTTTGATCTACACCTCTTGATGTTATTTCGCTTTCTGAAGTATATAATCCTTCTGCTTCATATAGCCTAAACATGTCATAGTCTTTACCAGCATCTTTTCTATAGTCTTCAAGCGCAATAGGCTCATCAACTTCAACATATTTTCCTCGTTTGTAAAGTATATTACCACCAAAACTGTATTCTAGGTCTCCTATGTTGTTTTTATATTGCATATATCCCTCAAGACCCCAAGAAGTGGTTTCTCCATAATTGGTCAATGGCAGAAAACCTCCAGTTCCAAAAAGTGATGGTGTTAAAGAACTACGTTGCGATATTTGGTTATAATCTCTTTGGTAAAAGTAATTTGCTTCTACGGACAAGGCTCTTGAGAACAATTCACTTTGGAACCCTACATTTAAATAATTTCTTTTAGGAAGTTCATAATTTGTACTCCCTTCTTGCTGAATATTATAAATGTTGACTACATTGCCTTTGTTCCCTTCAATACCAGATTGCCATCCGCCAACATTCTGCCAAAGGGTCGTACCTAGATAATAGGGATTGTATGATGTGCTAAAGCCTGTTCTAAAATTATCATTCCCCATAATTCCGAAAGAACCATAAAACTTTAAGTAATCAATCGTGTTGCTTGAGCTTAAAAAAGACTCATTACTTGCAACCCAACCAGCACCTATAGAAGGGTATAAACTATATCTATCGCCTTCTGGCATCTTCATACTTCCACTATATGCAAGATCTAACTGAATCACATATGTATCATTATAAGCATAATTTGCCCTATAGCTATAATCTTGTTTTTTAACGGGCTGATAATTCGCAAATCCACGAGATTCAACAAGTCCACTATACGAAGCCACATTCATTGTCAATGCGTGCTTTCCAAAAACCCTATCATAATTAAAATGTACCAAGGCCGTTGTGCTTCTTGTAAAGTTATCACTTCCAACAACTAGGTTAGGTTCAACAACTTGTTCTTGAATACTAACTAATTCTCTATTAGGCAGCAACCTAAATAATTCTGCAGTACCACCCTTATTGCTAGTAACATCACTATAAATATCAAAAGCAGCTGATCCCGTAAAAGTAAGCCCTTTTACTACAGAGTTAAGATCGATCAATAATGTGGCACTATTCTGAGAATTAAGATTTACTTTTTCGGCATAACCACCGTACAAAAGTTCATTTTCCAAATTTAAAGGATAATCATTACTCACTATATAATTACCATCTAAATCTATCGCATGTGCATTCGAAGGGTTGTTAGCTATAAAATTATACAAATCAAATTGATTTGCTCCACCACCTTCGTTAAGAAATGAAAGATCTTGATAGGTTCCTGACAAATTCACATTGAATTGGATTTTATCACTTAGCTTTATGTTAACCCCGCCTCTTAGTTTGAAACGATTTGATGTTGCACTTTTACCTACCTTTTCCAGACCATTGGTTTGTACGTAGTCTAATAAGGAAAAGTAATTGACTTTATCGTCCCCACCACTAAAATTAAGATTAGTTCTTTGGAACATTGCCGATTTTTTCAAATAATCTTTAGTATAATCTATACTTGGATAATATAGTGGATTACTTCCGTTCCTGTAAGCATTTATAGCTGTTGAAGAGTAAAGAGGTGACAAACCATCATTGTTAAGCGCTTCGTTATATAACGTTGCATAATCATAAGAATTGACATAATTTGGTTGTGAAGTCGCAGAACTAAAACCGCTTTCAGTTGTTATAGATATATCCTTTTTAAACTTTTTTCCTGTTTTAGTAGTTATCCAAATTATTGGGCCATTACCAGATAAACCCAATGCGGCTCTACCGGACATATCCTTAATTACCTCAACTCTTTCAATTTCATACACAGTAAGATCAG
>CAXBNH010000004.1:0-24534 GCA_963976905.1 uncultured Algibacter sp. | reverse complement strand
TACGGGCTATAAAACCAATTATGAACAGATATTACAACAATTAACTGAAGCTGATACGGCCCTTGCTAAACATTTGGGTAAAAAGGATTATACCAAAGCAGAAGTCAACGCCATAAAAACCGATGATGAAGCCTTGGGCAGAGCGGTTCAGATAGCGCAATATATGTACAGCAATGACGTGGCGTCTTTGGCCGAAGCAAAAGAAGAAATTACAAGCAGTTTAGAAAGCATCAACGACCGATTGAATTACAATTTAAACAAAACTTTTAGCGGACGCAAGACCGGTGATGACCCAGATGATATGAGCAACAAGTTTTATGGCAATAGCAACATAAAACCTGTTAAAAAAACAGAAAGCCACGGTACGCATGTAGCTGGAATTATAGCTGCGGAACGCAACAATGGCAAAGGCACCAATGGTGTTGCCAATAATGTAAAAATCATGTCTGTTCGTACGGTGCCTAACGGTGATGAGTATGATAAAGATGTAGCGCTTGCCATCCGCTATGCAGTTGATAACGGTGCTAAAGTGATCAATGGCAGTTTCGGAAAAAGCTTTTCGCCGCATAGCGATTGGGTAAGAGATGCGATTGCTTACGCTTCTGATCATGATGTCGTTTTTGTACACGCCGCAGGAAATGATGGAGCCGATGTGGATACCACCAAAAATTATCCAGATGATAATGTCAATTTCAAGGAAATTTCCAATTCATACATTCGAGTTGGTGCTTTGGAGCCAAAATATGGCACAAACTTAATAGCCAGTTTTTCCAATTACGGAAAAAACAATGTGGATGTGTTTGCGCCCGGCGCCAAAGTGTACTCCACAATTCCTGGAAATGAATATGATACCAAAGGCGGCACTTCAATGGCAGCACCTGCCGTGGCAGGAGTTGCAGCTTTGATCCGTTCATATTTCCCAAAATTAACAGCTGCCCAAGTAAAACAAATCATTATGGATTCTGGACTTGCCGTAACCACAAAAGTGGTTGTTGGTGGCGATACCAATGATGTAAGGGCTTTTAAAGATTTAACAAAATCTGGTAAAATGGTCAATGCGTACAATGCACTGATTATGGCCGCTAAGATGTCTAAGTAAAGTTAGTCACAGTTTTCAACATACCGTAAACAGTTTACGGGTTTAGTTTAAAACCTATTTTAATTTCAAATGTTATGAATCGTTTTTTTGTGTTTCTTTTTTGTGTTTCCGTTTTATGGTCTTGCAACAGTTCAAAACATGTGGCAATAAGCAATCCTCCTGTTGTTGCTATTCCACAAACGCCATTAACAGTTTCATCTTCAAAGCCCTGTTATTGGCAACAACATGTAGATTATAAAATGACGATTGATATGAATGTAAACACCTATCAATATAAGGGTACACAAACCTTGGTTTATACCAATAATTCGCCCGATGTGTTGAACAAAGTGTTTTATAATTTATACTTCAACGCCTTTCAGCCAGGGAGCGAAATGGATGTGCGTTCCCGTACCATTCCAGATCCAGATGATCGTGTGGCAGATCGTATCTACAGATTAAAACCCGATGAAATTGGTTATATCAGAGTAAATTCATTAAAACAAAATGGTATGGATCTCCATCATGAAACCGTGGGCACTGTTTTGGAAGTTGATTTAGCAAAACCCATTCAGCCGGGCGAAAGCGTGACCTTTGATATGGTTTTTGATGCACAAGTGCCGTTACAAATTCGTCGTTCTGGCAGAAATAATGCAGAAGGCGTAGCACTTTCCATGACCCAGTGGTACCCAAAACTAGCAGAGTATGATTTTGAAGGCTGGCATGCCGACCCTTATATTGGTCGTGAATTTCACGGAGTTTGGGGCGATTTTGATGTTACATTAACAATTGATAAAAATTTTACCGTTGGTGGTACGGGCTATTTGCAAAACCCCAATGAAGTGGGTCATGGTTATGAGACCGAAACCGTTAATCAACCCCAAGGTGATAAATTAACCTGGCATTTTAAAGCACCCATGGTACATGATTTTACTTGGGCAGCAGATCCCAATTACATCCACGATACGGCACAAGTGCCCAATGGGCCGTTATTGCATTTTTTCTATAAAAACAATCCAGACATTAAAGACAATTGGAAACGTTTACAACCAAAAACGGTGGAGTTGATGCAATATTACAGTTCACATATTGGCAACTATCCTTATAAACAATACTCCGTAATCCAAGGCGGCGATGGCGGCATGGAATACGCCATGTGTACCCTCATCACTGGCGAACGGAAATTTGGCAGTCTGTTTGGCGTTACCGCACATGAGATGGCACATACATGGTTTCAATTCTTATTGGCAACCAACGAATCCAAACACGAGTGGATGGACGAAGGGTTTACAAGTTATATAAGTGATTGGGCCGAAGCAGACCTTACAGGTTATCAAAAAAGTAACCCTACCGAAGGTGCTTATAAAAGCTATTTTAAATTAGTTAATTCGGGTTGGGAACAACCTTTAACTACCCA
The DNA here is from genome assembly GCA_963976905.1 of uncultured Algibacter sp. Classification (GTDB taxonomy): domain Bacteria; phylum Bacteroidota; class Bacteroidia; order Flavobacteriales; family Flavobacteriaceae; genus Pseudalgibacter. The sequence continues at coordinate 22,039 of CAXBNH010000004.1, read as the reverse complement.
TGCCGATAGATACAATTTCAACTTCTCTTACGGTGCTTCTGCATACAGTAAAGGCGAAGTGTTTTTAGCACAATTGGGCTATGTTATTGGCAAAGAAAACCTAAAACAAACCTTAAAAAACTATTTTAACGATTGGGCATTCAAACACCCAACCCCCAATGATTTTATTCGTGTTGCTGAAAAAACATCGGGATTGGAATTGGATTGGTATTTAACTGATTTTGGACAAACCACCAACACCATTGATTACGCCGTAAAAACCGTGGATGGTAAAACTATTACTTTAGAGCGTTTAGGATTAATGCCTATGCCGATTGATATTATGGTAACCTATATGGATAACAGCATTGAAAATTTTTACATCCCCTTGCAAATGATGCGTGGCGAAAAACCAACTAAAGCCACCGTTATTAAAGATTGGGCTTGGGCATATCCCATCTATAAATTTGAAGCTTCAAAAGTGGTAAAATCTGTGGAAATTGACCCGTCTGATTTGATGGCAGATATTGATAAGGCTAATAATAAGAAGTGATTTTCTTATATTCGTTGCAGAAAAAACGTAGCTCCCCTTCCTTTATATTGGGTATAAAGCATAAAAAAGGTTCCATATTCATAAAAACTATCTACTAAAAGAGAATTAAAATGTTAAAAAAAACCAAGATAAAAAGCTTAGTAGCCCTTTCAATTTTGATATTGGTCTTTGCTTCATGCAAAAACCATAAAGAAGAAAAACTTCAAAAGAAACCTGTACAAAGACCAAACATTCTTTTTATCATGTCTGATGATCACGCCTATCAAGCGATTAGTGCCTATTCGGATAAATTAATAAAAACACCAAATATAGACCGAATTGCTAACGAAGGAATTTTGTTTACTAATGCCTGTGTTACCAATTCAATTTGTGCTCCATCAAGAGCCACTATACTCACCGGAAAGCACACCCATATTCATGGTAAAATTGATAACAGAACTCCCTTTGACACCACACAAGTTACGTTTCCACAACTATTTCAAAAAGCAGGCTATGCCACAGCCATGTATGGTAAACTACATTTTGGCAATAACCCTAAAGGCGTAGATGATTTTATGATTTTACCAGGGCAGGGCAATTACATCAACCCCAGTTTCATAACACCAAAAGGAGACACAACCATCACGGGTTATGCCACAGATATAATTACCGATTTAGCATTAAAATGGCTGGATGAAAAGCGAGATAAAGAAAAGCCATTTATGATGATGTATTTGCATAAAGCCCCGCATAGACCTTGGTGGCCAAGTCCTGAAAAATTCAAAGAATTTACACAAAAAAAATTTCCAGAACCGGGAACTCTCTTTGATGATTATTCCAATAGGGGAACTGCAGCCAAAACTGCTGAAATGAACTTACTACTACATATGAAATATGGTCATGACTCCAAAATAAGACCTAAAACCATCAAAGAAATGGGAAAAGTTCAACCCTATGTTCCACCTATGAATTCAGGATTTACGGGGCCTTACGGTAGAGCCAATGACCAACAAAAAGCATTATATGATCCCATACTAGATTCAATAAATACTTGGTTCAAAAACAATTGGCCAATGATGAATGATAAACAAAAGATGAAATGGAAATACCAGCGATATATGCAAGACTATCTTGCTTGCATTTCTTCGATAGATGATAATGTAGGTCGGGTATTAGATTACTTAGACGAAAGCGGTTTAGCCGATAATACCATGGTAGTGTATACTTCAGATCAAGGATTTTATCTTGGAGAACACGGTTGGTTTGATAAGCGATTTATATATGATGAATCTTTTAAAACACCATTGATGATTCGTTGGCCAAATGAGATTACACCAAATACGACTAATGATGAGATGGTTCAAAATCTAGATTTCGCTCAAACGTTTTTGGAAGCAGCACAAATAAAAGTACCCAATGATATGCAAGGAGAAAGTTTAATGCCTCTTTTAAAAGGAGATATTACAAAATGGAATCGTAATGCGGTTTATTATCACTATTATGAATATCCATCTGTTCATATGGTTAAACGACACTATGGTATTGTGACAAAGGAGTATAAACTAATTCACTTTTATTATGATGTAGACGAATGGGAGTTATATGACCGTAAAATAGATCCACAAGAAATGACAAATGTATACAACGATCCTGCCTATGCTGATATAGTTTCAGAACTACACAAAAAACTAGATAAACTAAGATTAAAATACAAAGACTCCCCGGAATTGGATAAAGAGTATCTCAATCTTTATAAAAATAAAATATAAAGCATTATACAACAAAATTGTTGTTAAACAAAAAATCCAAAAAACCACTTAATGTTCAAGTGGTTTTTATATTTTACTACCTTTGATTTTTTTAAACCAAAACACTTGACATTCACATTCAACAAAAAAGAAAAACTAAAAAGCAAAAAGCGTATTGACCAACTGTTTGCAGAAGGGCAATCGGTTTCAGCATACCCTTTGCGGTTGGTTTATTTACAAACTGCTTTTGACGAGAACGTTATTGCCAAAACAGGCGTATCAGTTAGCAAACGGCATTTTAAAACTGCGGTAAACAGAAACCGAATAAAACGCTTAATGCGAGAATCTTACAGGCTAAATAAAGCCGTGTACTTTAACAATTTAACAACACAATATGCGTTTATGGTGTTGTATATTGGCAAAGAATTACCAACCTATACCCTAGTTGAAACTAAAATGAAAACTTTGTTTGATAAATTTTTAAGTAAGATTTCAGAAATAGAAATACAATAAAAAATGAAACACCTACTAAAAAAACGCATCCTCATACCCATATTGGCGTGCACAGTTTTTTTTACAACCACCGCCTTTAAAAACGATTTTTTTGAAATCGCCAAACAGATAGAAATCTTTACCACGCTGTTCAAGGAAATCAACATGAATTATGTGGATGACACCAATCCGGGCGATTTAATGGACACCGCCATAAAAAGCATGTTGAAAGATTTGGATCCCTACACCAACTTTATGAACGAGCAGGATGTAGAAGCTGCAAGAATCAATAACACGGGTGATTATACAGGCATTGGCGCTCGCGTTAGGACTTTAAAAGACAAACTGGTCATCATTGAGCCTTACAAAGATTATCCCGCAGATAAAGCAGGCCTTAAAGCAGGCGATGACATTATAAAAGTTGAAAACACCTTAATAGAAAGTTATAAAGATGATGCTGGCGAACTGCTAAAAGGTATCCCCGGAAGTTCTGTAAACGTAACGTTTATCCGTCAAGGCAAACAACAAACCGCGACCATTAACCGAGCGGAAGTTGAAATAAATGCCGTGCCTTATTTTTCTATGGTGGACGACAAAACAGGCTATATAGCATTAAGCAAATTCAATGAAAAAGCATCCTCACAAACCAGTTATGCTTTAAGGGATTTAAAAGCCCAAGGCGCCAAACGCATGATTTTAGATTTACGCGGAAACCCTGGCGGATTGCTGAACGAAGCCGTAAATGTTGTGAATCTGTTTGTCCCAAAAGGGCAGTTAGTGGTCACCACAAAATCTAAAGTGGATAAATACAACAAAACCTATTACACCCAAAGCGAACCCATTGATACCGAAATTCCGTTAGTGGTTTTGATTGATGGTGGCAGTGCCTCGGCCAGCGAGATTGTTTCAGGCGGATTACAAGATTTGGACCGCGCCGTGATCGTAGGTTCCAGAAGTTATGGAAAAGGCTTGGTACAACGCCCCAAAGCATTGACCTACGGCACACAAATAAAAATTACCATTTCAAGATATTATACGCCTTCTGGACGCTGCATCCAAGCATTGGACTATTGGCATCGTAATGAAAAAGGCGAAGCGGTACGTATAAAACAAGAAAATTACAACGCATTTAAAACCAAAAATGGTCGTAAGGTTTTTGATGGCGGTGGTGTACTTCCGGATAAAGCTATGGGCGATTCAAAAAAATCAACGATAACCGATGCCATTATCAACGATTATTTGATTTTCGATTTTGCAACGGATTATTATTATAAACATAAAATAGACAACATCGATACGTTCAAATTAACCGATGCTGATTTTTCCAATTTTAAAAACTATTTAAAAACAAATGGGTTTTCATTTGAAACCGATACCGAAAAAGCCCTTAAAAAAGTATTGGAAACCGCTAAACAAGAGGGATTGGATGATAATATAAACGCTGATTACAAAACCTTGGTTTCTAATTTAAACACATCGAAAACCAATGCCATTGATGAAAATAAAGACTATTTATTAACACTTTTAACCGAAGAAATTGTAAAACGCTATGTTTACAGAGAAGGTTTATATGATTATTACAAAACCCATAATCCTGAAATTAAAGCGGCGACGGGTATTTTGTCAAATCTATCCACCTACACCGATTATTTAAGGTAAATAGCTCTTATTTTAGCCTTATTATTAATTTAAAAGTATATTTAAACCGCTTTTAAGCCTCCACTTGATGAACAAATTAATTGTATCCATAATATGCTGTTGCAATATGGTGTTTTCCCAAAAGGAATTAACACAAGAGGTGTATTTTGATACTGATAAATATGAAGTACCTTCTACCGAAGAAAGCCGTTTGTTATTGTTTATTTCAACATTAGAAAATATCGATATTGAATCTATTGCCATTTTTGGGTTTTGTGATGATATTGGCGCGCCCGATTATAATTTAATCCTGTCGCAACAACGTGCCGATGCCATAAAAACCATTTTTTCAAATAATGAGATTAGCGAATCCTTGATCACAAATGTGGATGGGAAAGGCCAGATTTTATTGAAAATAGTTGAAGAAAAAAACGTTCTGAAAATTAGGGGGCTTAACCGGAAAGTAGAAATTATAGTAACCCCAAAACCACCGAAACCTATTGAAAAAGAAGAAGTGGTGGTGGTTAAAGAAAAAAAGAAAACCACCGTTGATATTTTAAAGGACACTTTGAAAGTTGGCGATAAAATAGTTTTGGAAAACATTTATTTTAGCAATGGTTACAGCTACCCAAAAGCAGAATCCAGAAAAACATTGGAGGCCATGGCCAACGTGCTTGCAGAGCGAAAAGGCGTGTACTTTACCATCCAGGGTCATGTATGCTGCACGCAATATACACGAGATGCTGTGGACAAAAAAACAAAAAAACGCAACCTTTCTGAAGCGCGGGCAAAATACATTTATGATTATTTTGAAAAAAAGGGGGTTGACAAAAGACGGATGCGCTACATGGGCATGCGCCGACAGTTTCCTTTAGGTGGCGATCCAGAATTGGATAGGCGCGTGGAACTAATTATTACTTACGTAGGCGATGATAATCAATAGTTTATGGTTTATAAATTACGCTTTGTTTTGAACTATAAAATACCTTTACTTTCCTTATTTTTTATAAGCATTTTTAGTCATTCCCAAAATACCTTTGTCCCCGATGATAATTTTGAACAGGTTTTAATTGATTTGGGATTTGATGTCGCCCCTTTAGATGATTTTGTGCCAACTGCCAATATCAATACCATTGTTAATTTAGATATTCCGCCAAATAAAAACATTGTTGATTTAACAGGTATTGCAGCATTTTCAGCTTTACAAAAACTAGATTGCAGGAACAATGCCATCTCCATTTTAAATGTTTCGCAACTTGGTAATTTACAGATTCTTTGGTGTAGTTCCAATCAACTGACCAATTTGAATGTCACTCAAAACAGTAATTTAATATCTCTGCTTTGTGATGATAACCTGTTGACCAATTTAAACACGACCAACAACCCAAACCTAAATATTTTGGTTTGTGGCAACAATCAAATTACCAATCTCAATGTTTCGAATAATACAAACTTGAGCCGTTTGGAATGCAACAATAATCTACTGGAAAATCTTAATATTTATAATAATACTAACCTATCATTTTTAAATGGGAGCAACAATCAAATAACGGGTTTAGATACTTCAAACAACAACCGTTTAAGTACATTGAATGTGGCTTTTAATCAACTTTCAAAATTAGATGTGTCAAGCAATTCCAATTTGGTAAGCTTGAACTGTAGCAATAATATGCTATGCTTTTTGAATATTAAAAACGTCAATAATGCCAATATCACTTTCATGGATTTTTCATCCAATTCTGCTTTATATTGTGTAGTGGTTGATAACGTTACTGGTAATCATAGTACTTGGCAGCCTGCTTCTTTTACTAATTATGTAGCATCTGAAACCGATTGCGATAACTTTGTGAATGTAGATAAACTCAATAACGTAGTGACTAAAGACGCTTATACCTTGCCCAATTTAGTGAACGGCAACTATTTTACTGAACCTAAAGGCAATGGTTTACAACTGAATGCTGGCGCTATTATTACCACTTCGCAAACCTTGTATATTTACGCTGAAACGGCTTGTAATAGCAATGAAACCAGCTTTAGTATTTTAATAAATAACGAAGCTTATTTCATCCCAAAATTTTTCACACCAAATAACGATGGCAACCACGATGTTTGGCAAGTGATAGATAACACAAATACCATTGAAAGTATTGCTATTTATGACCGTTACGGAAAACTTTTAAAATTTTTACTTCCCAATTCCCTAGGATGGAACGGAATTTTTAATGGAAAACTTTTAAATACGGATGATTATTGGTATGTGATTATGTTAAATTCTGGCGACACTTTAAAAGGACATTTTACTTTGAAACGGTAAAAAAACTACAAACTTTGCCCGAAAGTGAGTAGGTTATTATCTGGGTCAAGTAAAGAAAATTCTTTTTGTCCCCAAGGCTTTGTTTCCAAAGATCCATTTGGATGAATGGTTACTTTATTTTCCAACATCCCTTTATATAAGGCTACTATATTGTTGGTACGTATATACACTTGACCGTAATTTTCTTTTGGATCCAATGCTTTGAATTCAAAAAAATGGATTTGAATAGTATCTTTTTCCACCATCAAATACCCATCAAAATCGGCTATACCAAATTCTTTAAAACCTAGTTTTTTTATATAAAAATCTTTGGTTATGGTTTTGTTGCGCATGGGTAATTTTGGATGGATTTCTGTTAGCATTTTTTATTGATTTTTTACATTCTCAATGTTCACTACCATCGCAATATGCGGAATATCATCTTCTAAATATTCTTCTCCAATGGTTTCAAATCCAAATTTTTCATAAAATGTTTTCAGATATGCTTGAGCAGAAATCTTAATAATGTTTTCTTTTAATTCATTATTAACAGCTTCAACTGAAGCTTTCATAATATCGATGCCGTATTTGAATTGGCGTTGGTTTTTAGCCACCACTACCCTACCAATACTGGCTTGTTCAAAATAATCGCCTGGTTTGAAAATACGTGTATAGGCTATTAATTTTTCATTTTTATACCCTAAAACATGATGTGCCTTTTGGTCTTTACCATCCACATCTTGGTAGATGCAATGTTGTTCCAGCACAAACACTTCGCTGCGTAATTGCAATAAGCTGTACAGTTCTTCTTTGGTTAATTCTTGAAAGGTTTTTATTTTTATTTTTAGCATGAATTTTTTATGTCATTCCTAGACTTTTTTAAGTCGAAGCAATCTTTTTTATTGAACTTCTAATTTTATTTCATATAGAGATTAAGAGATTGTTTCGTCACGAAAAGTTCCTCGCAATGACGTTTAAATTAATCCTGAACAATCACATCCTTCGCATCATTTTTACCAAATTCTGGCTGAATGTTTACGTGGTTGATATCATAGTTATCATACACAAAATCTTCTATTTTATGTAAAATAACATCAAATTGGGATAAGGTAATATCTTCATTAAAATCAATGTGTGCCTCCAAATGGATTTCATCTTCATTAAGTTGCCACACATGCACATGGTGTACATTCTTAATGGATTCAAAAGCATTGATTTCTGCAACTATTTGTTTTATAGGAATGCTATCTGGCGTAAACAACATCAATACTTTGGTAGATGTTTTTAATAAATCATAGCCCATATAAATCAAATACAGAGCAATGGCAAAAGTTAGCACACTATCTACCCAATAAATTTGGTAAAATTTCATTAATAAACCACCAACCAATACCGCCACGCTCGCCATCATATCTGTTAATAGATGTAGGTAAGCACTTTTCATGTTCATGTTGGATTTGGAATCTTTTTTAAGTAATAGCACACTCAATCCATTACCTATGATAGCTATAAATGATAGCCAAATAACCAAACCCGATTCTATGGTTTGTGGATTTTGAAACCGTTTTAAAGCTTCGTTAATCAACAACACGGCCACAATCATTAATGTTGAAGCATTTACAAAAGCCGCTAAAATTTCAGCACGTTTATAACCAAATGTGCGGTGGATGGACGCTTGTCTTTTTGATAATCTATTTGCTGCATAACTCACTACTAAAGACAGTACATCACTAAAATTGTGCAATGCATCACTTAATAATGCCAAGCTACCAGAAACCAAGCCACCAATAACTTGCGATACGGTAATTACAATGTTTAAAAGTATGGAAATAACAAGGTTACGCCCTTTTAAATCGTTGTGGGCATGTGCATGGCTATGTGAATGATTATGTGCCATTTAACAAGATAAAGGTATTTTATCTATTCTGGTTTGGTGGCGGCCACCTTCAAATTCTGTATTTAAAAACACCTCTACCATTTCAACCGCTTGATGAATGGCCGTAAATCGTGCCGGAATACATAAAATATTAGCATTGTTATGACTACGTATTAAATGAACAATTTCTTTGTTCCAACATAAACCAGCGCGTATTTTTTGGTGTTTGTTAGCGGTCATAGCCACGCCATTGGCACTACCGCAAATTAAAATACCAAAGCCAGCTTTATTGGTTTCAACATCAGTTGCAACTGGATGTACAAAATCTGCATAGTCTACGCTATCATTAGCATCTGTTCCGTAATTATTAACAGTATAACCTTTTGATTCTAAGTATTTTAATATAGCAAATTTATAGTCGGTGCCTGCGTGGTCATTTCCTATGGATATGTTCATTTTCTTTATATTATTATATCTTTATGCAAAGGTAATAATTATTAACCATGTGCATTACTATGTGCATGACTTGTTAATAACTGTTCATTAGTTTTTAAAAGAAAAATATTGAGAATCCATTTATTTTTTCAATCAAAAACCAACCTTTAAAAACCTAATTTTTAATTCATTTTTTTTAGAAATAGTATCAGCTTAAAAAAGGTTTGCTATAAACATGTAATTTTTAAAAGTTATGATAAAAAAGTGGTTCACTTAGGTTGTTAACAACTGTGGATAGAAATTTAAAAACCATTTAATATGAACGTATTAATATAAAATCTATTGTTAATTACCTATTAACAGAACGTAAAATTATTGTAATCAAAATAAAACTTAAAAAAGTTATACCGCTATTAACACGCTATAATAACCATCATTTATTTTTTTAAATTTTAAAAGAAAAATTATTATATACTATATAATGTGGATAAGTATTGCTTTTTAACGATTATATTAGTGTAATATAAAACTTATAATAGTAGATTTGTTTTAAATTAATTTAAATAATCCATTATGACAAAACAATTACTATTCTTATTATGTTTTTTAAGTATTACAATATGCCAATCTCAAACTCTTGATGATGGTGTATTTAAATACACAGTAACCGATGTAGCAAACAACTACGTATCAGTAAAAAAGTTTAATAATGCTGCTTGCCCTAATGGAAGCCTAGCTATTCCTGAAACTTTTGATGATAAAGGGACTGTTTATTATGTTACTAGTATTGCAACTCAGGCTTTTAAAAATTGTAATAATTTAACTAGTGTTACTATGGGAAGTAACATTATTAGTATTGAAAATGAAGCTTTTGCTAATTGTACTAATTTAACCAGTGTTAGTATAGGAAGTAATGTTACTAATATAGGAAATCAAACTTTTGAAAATTGCGAAAATTTAGTTGGTGTTGTTATACCAAATAGTGTTATTAATATTGGAGGTTCTGCTTTTAATGCTTGTGCAAGTTTAACGAGTATTATTATTCCAGATAATGTAATTAGTATAGGGGATTATGCATTTGAACTTTGTACTAGTTTAAGTAGTGCTACAATAGGAAATGGTGTTACCAGTATGGGGGAATATATATTTTCAGAGTGTACTAGTTTAACTAGTGTTAGTATAGGAAATAGTGTTTCTAGTATTGGTGATTTTGCTTTTTCAGACTGTACTAATTTAAATAGTGTTACAGTGAATTGGCCTACACCATTAGCTATAAATTCAAATGTTTTTAATAATGTAACTATAGGAACTATACCATTAACAGTACCAGAAGGTACAGTAACTGTTTATTTAGCTGCTGATGTATGGAAAAATTTTATAGTAGTAGAAGAAACCTTAAGTACCTTAAATTTCAATACAACTATTGGTTTACAGGTATATCCAAACCCAGTAGAAAATCAATTACACATAGTATTAAACCAAGGAATAGAGTTAGAACAAGTTAATTTATATAATAATTTAGGTCAGTTAGTAAAACAAAGTAAAGTATTAATAACAGATGTAAGCGAATTAAATAAAGGGTTATATATTTTAGAAATAGCGACTAATAGAGGGAAATCAATAAAAAAAATCGAACCTATCCCTATAACGGATAATTTTATCTATTAAGTTATTGGTAATCAATGTAATATAGTGATAAAGAATAAATACAATGAATTTTCAATTAAATAATTGATATACTGATGCTTACATCCATTTTATATCCTTAAAAGGGATAGGTTCGAAAAAAATTATTATAGAATAAAAACTATTAGTTTACAAATAAAGCTCACAATATAAAAATGTGGGCTTTTTTTATGAAATAAACTTAAGGAAACATACGTTTAATTTTAAAACCGTAGCTTTGTAGAAATAAATAGCAATACTTCTCCCAATAAATGCTATTTTAACAACAGAATTTCCTCCTGACACTTCAGGGTTATAGGAACAGTAAATGATTACACAAATTACATGACAAGAAAGAAAAAAGGGAAATCTAAAAGTAAAGGTATTCCCAACCTTACAAATACCATTTTAAGTATTTTAAAAAAAGAAAGAAACCAATCGTTCAATTATAAACAAATTGCTGCAAAACTTGCTGTGAACGATGCTAGTAGCAGAAATCAAATTATAAAAAAACTACGCGATTTACAAGGAAAACAAGAAATTGAAGAAGTAGAGCGTGGTAAGTTTAAAGTTATTATCAATACGGAGTATTATACAGGTAAATTAGATTTGGCTGCTAAAGGAAATGGCTATATTATTTGCGATGATTTTGATGATGATGTATTTATAGCTTCAAACAATATTAATAAAGCCTTAAATGGCGATGAAGTAGAATTTTATGTTTATAAACGTAGAAAAAGAGGTAAACTGGAAGGTGAAATTACCAACATCATCAAGCGTGAAAAAAGTGAATATGTAGGTGTTATTCAAATACATGAAAAAAAGAGTTTTGCTTTTGTAGTAGCCGATAGCAATAAAATGTACAAGGATATTTTTGTACCTATCAATAAAATCAATAAAGCCGAAGATGGCGATAAAGTATTGGTTAAATTGGAAGATTGGCCAGAAAATGCCGATTCTCCTTATGGAACAGTGGTTCAAGTACTAGGGAAACCAGGCGAACACAATACAGAAATACATGCTATTTTAGCCGAATATGGATTGCCTTATGAATTTCCTTATGAAGTGGAACAATTTGCCAATCAAATAGATACGTCCATTACTTCAGAAGAAATTTCCAAGCGTCGCGATATGCGTCAAGATTTAACCTTTACTATCGATCCAAAAGATGCTAAAGATTTTGATGATGCCTTATCATTTAAAATTTTAGATAATGGTCTGTATGAAATAGGAATCCATATTGCTGATGTATCGCATTATTTACAAGAAGGTACCGTGTTGGATGATGAAGCTTATGAACGTGCTACCTCTGTTTATTTGGTTGATAGGGTGGTGCCCATGCTTCCTGAAGTATTATCCAATAACGCTTGTTCTTTACGTCCGAATGAAGAAAAATATACCTTTTCTGCAGTTTTTCAAATGAATGACAAATGCGAGATAAAAAATGAATGGTTTGGCAGAACGGTAACTTATAGCGACGCTCGTTTTGCTTATGAAGAAGCGCAAGTAATTATTGAAAACAATGTCACGTTGAGCGCAGTCGAAACGTCTCAGATCAATACTCAAATTCCAAGCGAGATTTCAATCACAGGAAAAACATACAATACATCCCCAGAAATAGCCCAAGCCATCTTAAAAATGGATCAACTTGCTAAAAAAATGCGTGCCAAACGTATGAGTTCTGGCGCTATTTCTTTTGATAAAGTGGAAGTAAAATTCGATTTGGATGAACAAGCCAATCCTGTTGGTGTGTTTTTCAAAACCAGTAAAGATGCCAATAAACTGATTGAAGAATTTATGTTATTGGCAAACAAAAAAGTAGCGGAGTTTGTTGGAAAACAGTCTCCTAAAAAAACATTTATTTATCGTGTGCACGATGAGCCAGATGAAAGTAAATTAGCCAATCTTCAAGGTATTGTATCTAAATTTGGATATAAACTGAATTTTAGGGATAGAAAAGCAACCTCGGCTTCACTTAATTATCTATTAAAAGAAGTAAATGGTAAAAAAGAACAAAACTTGGTGGATACGTTAACCATTAGAAGTATGAGCAAGGCCGAATATTCCACACATAATATTGGGCATTATGGTTTGGCTTTTGATTATTATAGCCATTTTACATCGCCCATTCGTCGTTATCCAGATGTGATGGCACACCGCTTATTACAACATTATTTAGATGGTGGAAAATCGGTTAGTGAAGAAGCTTACGAAGACAAATGCAACCATTCCAGCAATATGGAAAATCTGGCTACAAAAGCCGAACGCGATTCTATAAAATACATGCAAATCAGATTTATGGAAGACCATAAAGAGGAGCAATTTGTAGGCGTTATTTCTGGCGTGACCGATTGGGGTATTTATGTAGAAATTATTGCCAATAAATGCGAAGGCATGGTAAGTGTTCGCGATATGAAAGACGATCATTACGCATTTGACCAAGACCAATATGCTATGGTTGGCAGAAATACAAAAACCATGTACCAACTTGGGGATGAAGTAATCGTTAAAGTTAAAAACACAGATTTGGTTAAAAAACATTTAGATTTTAATTTGATTGGTAAGCCTGATAGTTATTGATTATTAATGTATTATATCTAAATAACCAATAACCCAATAACTTTTTAAATATTTACAAATAAAAAGGAATAATTATTGCTTACTTACGTTTTAACTAAAAAAATGAGTGACATGAAACGAGTTATTACAAGCCTTGTATTTTTAATTTCGGTTGTGGCATCTGCGCAAGATGTTATTGAAAAGTCAGTAGAAGCATTTACTGAATTAAAAGTATATGATTTGATAGAAGTAGAAATGGTAAAAGCTTCAGAAAACAAAATTACCATTACCGGTAAAAATAAGGACGATTTACAAGTGGTCAATAAAAATGGCACGTTAAAAATACGGATGAATTTGGAACAGATTTTTGATGGTAAGCAAACCAAAGTCACACTTTATTATACGCATGTGGATATAATTGATGCCAATGAGGGTGCCAATATTCATTCAAAAGATGTCATCAAACAATTTGAAATAGATTTAAGAGCCCAGGAAGGTGCTAAAATAGATGCCCATATTGATGTGGATTACGTCAATATAAAATCGGTTTCTGGAGGTTATATTGAGGCTGTTGGCCGTGCCACAAATCAAGATATTTCCGTGCTTACAGGTGGTACTTGTGATGCGCAAACATTGGAAACTGAAAAAACAGAAGTGGACATTAAAGCAGCTGGCGAAGTGCATATTAAAGCTTCAAAACAATTAGACATCAAAATAAAAGCAGGTGGCAATGTATATGTGTATGGTAAACCAGAATCTGTTAATGAAAGCAGGGTTTTTGGTGGGCGTGTTACGTACATGGATTAATTTATTTCAAGTGGGGTGAGTTTAAAAGTAATAAAACTGACAAAAAAACTTTTCAAATACTTTCATTTGTTTCTGTAAACTATGAAACAATCCAAACACAGAATCACTTTAAAGGTTTTAGTAGGCTACATCATTCTTGGTATTTTAGCCACTATTTCTGGATTTTTGGTACTTTCTGAAATCAAGACTTTTACCCAATTACAAAAACAAGACATTTCCGATAGAAATAAAATTGTAAAAACAGGCAGTTTAATTGCTGATATCTACAAAAATGAAAGCTTGGCACGTGCTGCCATTCAATTGAATTCTACCCAAAAATTCAACGAATATCTTTATGAGAATGAAAAACTCATATTAAAAATAGATTCATTGAATGCTATGGTTATCAATACGTCACAAGTATTTATTCTGGACAGTATTAAGTTGATTATCGATAAAAAACTTAAAAACATTACCGATTTAAAAAGTCTGAAAAGCAATGATAATTCTGATGAATCCATAAACAAGGCCATCAATAAATTAAGTTCCATCGATTCCCTTTTAGGTAAAGTAACCATTGCCGACCTTGTTAAAAACCCAAAAACCTTAAATACCGAAACCCGTAAAAAATTTGAGGAATATGTTAGAATTCTCAATAAATACAATCCTCAAGATTCTATTAACAGTATTGGGCAAAAACAAATAGATTCGCTATTATCCATTTCGAGGGATATGCTAAAAGAAGCCCAAAAAGAAACTAGCAACCAACGTTTATCATTACAAAAAAAAGAAAGGGAACTTATTGAAAATGATTTAACCATTTCCAGAAAATTGCAAGAACTTTTAAGTAATTTGGAAAGGGATATCATACGTTATGCCAATGCCATGAACACCCAGCGTGAGGCTACCTTAAACCACAGTAAAAACATTATTTTATTTGCTGCGGGCATCAGTTTTATCATCATAATTCTATTTTCAATCATTATTTTAAATGATTTTTGGAAAACCCAACGTTATAGAAAACAGTTGGAAAAAGCCAATGAAACCACATCATCGCTTTTAAAAAGCCGCGAACAATTAATTACCATGGTAAGCCATGATTTAAGAACGCCTTTAAGTACTATTTCTGGTTTTAGCGAGTTGCTACAAAAATCGTCACACACTTCAAAAGATCAGAATTATATTGAGCATATCAGGAATGCATCTACTTATATGGGGCAATTGGTGGATGATCTTTTAGAGTTCTCTAAACTTGAAAATGGAAATATCATGGTGGAATCCATTCCTTTCCATTTAGAAAAGCACATTGATGAGATTGTTCAAAATGCTAAGAATATTGTTGAAAACAAACCCATTCGCTTTATTGTGAACCATGATAAATCCATTGACCATCTTATTATTAGCGATCCATTTCGTTTAAAGCAAATTCTGTATAATCTGGTTATAAACGCCTATAAATTTACAAATGAAGGCAGTATTACCATCACGAGTTTATTAAGGAAAGACGCTGATAAAAACAATTTGGAAATTTCGGTAAAAGATACCGGGATAGGTATAAGTAAAGATGAAAAGGAACGTATTTTTAAAGCGTTTACCCAAGCTGACACAAACATAGAAAACAAGAAAAATGGGTTTGGGTTGGGCTTGACCATTTCAAAAAAACTCGCCAACTTATTAGGCGGCACCTTGACTTTAGAAAGCGCATTAAACAAAGGCAGCACATTTACCCTAAAAACACCTGTAAAGCTTTCAGACAAGCCTTTAAATACATCTAAAGCACTTAAAAACGATGTTGTTTTTAATTTGAATGCCTTGATTATTGAAGATGATGTAGCGATGCAACAGCTTTTAAAGGATATTTTGAAACAATACGGCATAAAAACAAATGTATTTGATAATGCCAAAACCGCTTTAAAGAGTGTTGATTCCATTGTTTATGATGTGGTTTTAACCGATATTCAATTGCCTAAAATGAACGGCATACATTTTATGGAAATTCTTAAAGACCATCAGTCTTATAAAAACCAGCCCATTATTGCCATGACGGGCCGTGCCAATATGTCTAGGAAAGATTATATAAATAGTGGTTTTTCCGAAATATTGATAAAACCATTTGATACGGCTAAAATTCAAACTGTTTTACGGCATTTTTTTGGTGGTGGCATATCCAAAACCAAGACAGAGATTATAAATGAAGGAATTAAAGAAACAGAAGGTTTTAGTATTCAATCATTAGGCTCTTTTTTGAACAACGATGTGATTGCCATAAAAAAAACACTGGCTATTTTTTTAAATGATACGAAGAAGAATCAATCGCTTTTGCTGGAAGCCAAAAGCAATAACAACACAAAAGCAATTAATGTTTTGAGCCATAAAATGTTGAGTATGTTTAAGCAACTTGAAGTAAAAAATGTGGTTCCTTATTTAGAACTTTTTGAAACTGCTGAGAATATTGACGATAAGGATTTTAATGATTTTGAAAAAGCGTTAAAGCGTTTTATTAGCGATTTGCAAAATTATCTTAACTAAGGTTATATTCTTTCATTTTGTTATAAAGCGTTTTTCTGGTAACATTCAATAGTTTAGCGGCATGCGTTTTATTGTTCCCAACTTCTTGTAAGGCATTTATAATCAAAGATTTTTCATTTTCCTTGGTAGAAAATTTATTGGATAATGATGTGTTTTCTTTTTTAGCTTGCGTCAATTCACTTGGCAAAACGTTCACATCTATAATTTCAGAAGTGGTCAATAACGTAGATCTTTTAATAACATTGGAAAGTTCCCGTAAATTCCCTGACCATTGATAATTTAAAAAAATGGTCAGAACTTCTTTTGAAAACCCCACCACCGATTTATTGAGTTGTTTGTTGGCGCTATTCAAAAAGAAATCGGCATATAAAATCAGATCATCATTTCTGTCTTTTAAATTAGGGACTTTTATAGAGAATTCATTTAAACGGTGGTAAAGATCCTCACGGAAATCGCCCTTTTCAACAGCCAATAATAAATCTTCATTGGTCGCTGTAACCAACCGTATATCTACTCGAATTTCTTCGCTGCTTCCAACGGGTTTCACGCGTCTTTCCTGTAAAGCGCGCAACAGTTGTATTTGGTTTTCATAAGTTAAATTACCGACTTCATCCAAAAAAAGAGTACCGCCATTTGCCGCTTCAAAATGCCCTATTTTATCATCTGTGGCACCAGTGAAAGCTCCTTTTTTATGTCCAAAAAATTCGCTGGACGCTATTTCTTTTGGTATGGCCCCACAATCTACCGCAACAAAAGGTTTATCATTTCTTGGGCTTTTTAAATGGATGCTTTTTGCTACCACTTCTTTTCCGGTACCGCTTTCACCGGTTATCAAAACAGACATATTGGTGGGGGCTACTAATTTAATATACTCATTCAGTGCTTTGGATGCCGCACTGATACCTTCTATGAATTCTGATGTTGTTTTGATATTGGGTTTTTTGGATTTTTCGGAAACACTATCTGATGCAATAGTAATTTCTGGTTTTTTTTCAACCAAGGCATTTTTTATAACCTCCAATACTTCATCCGGGTTAAAAGGTTTTGAAATATAATCAAAAGCACCTTGTTTCATGGCTTGTACAGCAGTAGAAACTTCGGCATAACTGGTCATTAAAACCACAGGCACTTGAGGCATATTTTTTTTGATGTTTTTTAAAAAATCAATACCATCACCATCGGGAAGCCGTAAATCTGTAAAAACCAAATTGTATTTTTGTGTTTTTATTTGTGAAGATGCATTTAGCATAGTATAACATACATCTACTTTATGTTGATGGCGTTCCAAAAAATGCTTCAACATTTCAGAAAAAGCAACATCATCTTCTACCAGTAGGATATGTTTCATAAAATTGGGCTTGTTATCAACAAAAATATTAAGATAAAGCGATATTTACTTCTAAATAAATCATAAAAAAAGACGTTTTAATTTAAAACGTCTTTTTCCTAAAAGAATTTGATTTTTAGATAATCTCTCAAATATCCAGTTGCCTTTTTATTTGACTACATCGCCTTCTTCTAACCATTTACCATCTTTGTCAGCGTAAACTGTGCTTTCGCTACCCTCAATGCTAATTGTTAATTTGTATTGTTCACTACTGTTTACATACGCTTTGCTGATGGTTGCAGATGCAAAATCTTTTTTCACGGCATCGGTAACTGAAGTTGGCAATTTGTCAATGGCTATTTCTTTAAATTCTTCGTTCATTACAACTACCACAGCTTCATCATTGGTAATAATGTTGTTTGATAATGCGAAAGTTGATACACCACTTGCTACAATAGCTACTGTTAAAATTAATTTTTTCATGATTTTTAAATTTAGGATTTATAATTATTATTAATGTTTTACAGTTAGGTATATTGAAATAAATGTGCCATGGATACATTATACGACCATTATATGTTGTAAATAATTGATATATAGTTAATTAAAAATAAATCACTTTTTTTATAGCAAAAGTAATTTGTATAAAAAGTGTGTAATCAGTGAACGTATTGTGTAAAAATTACCCAAATTAATACACTATAATTTTGGAAATGCCATTTAGTTGTGAAAACAAACCATTACCGCTTCTTTTTTTATTTATAAAGGGATTTAACCGTACAAAACAATACAACACGTCTTTAAACACTTATTTTTATTACATTAGTAACGCAACAAAACATGTTTTTTAATTTTGATACGATTAATATTATTTTCAATTTATATTCTGGCTTCTTTCGTAAGTTTAGCTCAAGAAAGGCCACCTATTGAAATTTTTTCTCCGAAAGATTATGGTGCAGAAAACCAAAATTGGGCCATTTCACAATCCAAGGAAAAATTTATTTACGTAGCAAACAATAAAGGCTTATTGGAGTTTAATGGTGCAGAGTGGGAATTGTATCTTTCTCCAAATAAAACCATCATCAGATCTGTAAATGTAATTGATAGCCTTATTTACACGGGCAGTTACCGTGATTTTGGTTATTGGAAAAGAAACCCTTTAGGTAAATTGACCTATGTGTCTTTGTCCGATAAATTAAATATTTCTTTTTTAGAAGATGAAGAGATATGGAACATTATAAATGCCAATGATTTTATTCTATTTCAATCACTGAAAAGAATTTATATCTACAATAAAAAAGAGAATTCCTATGCGATTATAAATTCCGATACTACCATTTATAAAATGTTTAAAGTAAATGAAAACATTTATTTTCAAAGTGTAAAAGATGGTATTTATGAGATTGTGAACGGCACATCAAAACTGGTTTCCAATGATGCCATCGTTAAAGAAAACCTGTTGGTCAATATTTTTAATCACCAAGGAAAACTTTTATTTCAAACAGAAGATTATGGTTTTTTTATTGTAAAAGATACTGCTCTTGAAAAATGGGATATTCCTGCCAATGAAAAACTTTATAAAAACAGAATATACAGCAGTATTCAATTAAAGGATCAAAGTTTTATTTTAGGAAGTATTTCCAATGGTATATTCCACATAGATCTTAACGGGAACTTACTATCTCAAATTGACCAGAGTAGTGGTTTGAGCAATAATACGGTGCTTTCGGTTTTTGAAGACATTGAGAATAATATTTGGCTCGGACTGGAAAATGGGGTCAACTGCATCAATATAAAATCGCCTTATAAAATTTTCAATGATGACAAAGGCAATATAGGTGCTGTAAATGCATCGATTTTGTACCAAGACAATCTTTATTTAGGCACCAATCAAGGATTATTTTATAAGAAATATGGAACGATTGATGCGTTCAAAATGATTGAAGGTACCCAAGGTGCCACATGGTGCTTAACAAAAATTGGAAACACCTTATTTTGCGGGCATAACTCAGGAACCTTTGTAATAAAAGAAAATACGGCACAAAAAGTCGCAGATGTTTTAGGAACATGGGCCATAAAACCAATAAATGATAAAGCCGACTTGTTGCTACAAGGCAACTACACCGGTTTATATGTTATTGAAAATGTAAACGATACGTGGCAATTAAGAAACAAAATAGAAGGATTTGATATATCAAGTAGATATTTTGAACTTTTTAATGTCACTGAAGTTTTTGTTAGCCATGAATATAAAGGTGTTTTTAAAATAAAAATCAATGATGATTTTACCAAAATACTAACTGTTACGGAAGAACCTTCTGCAAATAAAGGTTTAAAGACTAGCCTTATTAAATACAAGAATGATATAGTATATACCGATAAAAAAGGTGTTTTTACTTATAATGTTTTAAAACAAAAATTTATCAAAGATTCTATTTTAAGTGGTTTATTTGATGAGCAAGAATTTACTTCGGGCAAGTTGGTAAATGATACTGAAACCAATAAGCTATGGGCTTTTTCTCTAAATGGTTTAAGCTATTTAACACCAGGAAAGTTAAGCAACACCCCTAATATCAATAAAATTTCGTTGCCCAGTTTTGTGAGGAATGATGTTTCTGGATATGAAAATATATCTTATTTAAACGATAATAGGTATTTGTATGGCACGTCGCACGGATATATCATCATTGATGTGGACAGGTTTCAAGAAAAACCCTATCAAATAAGCATCAATTTGATTTCAAATAGTACTTATAATAACGGTTACAAAACACTGTTGCACAACAAACAGGAATATGGAAATTTTAAAAACAACGAAAACAATATTGAGTTCAGTTACAATATACCAGAATACAAAAGGTATTTGGTTGCAGAATATCAATATAAACTAGATGGCATATATAACATGTGGAGTGATTGGTCCACGAACTCCAGCGTATTGTTTGAGAATTTGCCCTATGGCGATTATAAGTTTAGTGTCAGGGCCAGATTAGGTAATGAACTGACTGTAAACACAGCATCTTATAGTTTTAGAATAGAACGCCCATGGTATGTATCCAATACGGCCATTAGTTCCTATATATTGGCATTGGTGCTTTTTTCGTTGTTTATGCATACGAGTTATATGCGCTATTATAAAAAGCAACGGCGAAAAATATTGCTTAAAAAGCAGCGTCAATTGGAACTGATAGAGCTTGAAAACAAACAACAGCTTATGCGTTTCAATAACGACAAATTGCGTCAGGATATTGAAAACAAAAATAGGGAACTGGGTATTTCAACCATGAGCTTGATTAAAAAGAACGAATTTCTTAATAGTTTAAAGAACGAACTTCAAAAGGTTAAAGAGCCGAAAAACATAAAACAGGTCATTAAGGTAATTGATAAAAACCTTAATAATACAGATGATTGGCACGTGTTTGAAGAAGCCTTCAACAATGCCGATAAAGATTTCCTAAAAAAGGTAAAAACATTACATCCGCAACTTACCTCAAATGATTTACGTTTATGTGCTTACCTTCGTTTAAATTTAGCTTCAAAAGAAATTGCGCCACTACTTAATATTTCTGCTAGAAGTGTAGAGGTAAAACGTTACAGATTGCGTAAAAAAATGGATTTGCCCCATGAATCCAGCTTAACAGATTACATTTTAGAAATATAAATACACAACAATCTTCTTTTTTACCTATACAACACCACAACATTTAGGGTTTTTTAATTGTAATATGTCTTTTTTGGTTTATATTAATTTGGTAATAAACCTTATTGAATATTAGGGTTTTCATAAAAAAAGCTACTTTTTATTAGTATGTATATTTTTTGTTTGGGCATAAAATGTGTAATTAACAATCTATACATATAATTTTACCATAAACGAAAACTAAATATTTATGAAACACACGCTATTAAAAATTTTAACTCTATTCTTTGTAGCATACACCAGTGCGCAAAATATGGATGTGAGCGGCATTGTGCAGGACCAAACAGGCTTTCCTATTCCTGGTGCAAACATCATTGTAAAGAATACCAATAAAGGAACCATTACCGATTTTGATGGCGCTTTTATTTTAACGGGGGTTGAAAAAGGAGCAACCATTTCAGTAAGTTATATTGGCTATATAACAAAGGAATTGGTAATTACAGACAATTCAAAATTAATCATTCAGTTGCAAGAAGATTT
>CAXBNH010000003.1:0-25602 GCA_963976905.1 uncultured Algibacter sp. | reverse complement strand
TGTGTGGTACTTTCCCATTTAAGATTAGGATTTCCTAAAGAATTGGCTGCAATTCCTGTTGCCAAGTGCTGATCAAGACCAAATATATAATTATTGCCCCCTGGTGCCAATCTTGTTAACGATGCTCCTGGGTCAAGCCCTGGGTTACCTAGTTGTCCATAACTGGCCCTTATTTTTAAGCTACTAAAACGTTTAGGTTTTTAATGAACTCTTCCTGTCCAACTTTCCATGCAACGGCTGCCGAAGGAAAAAGCCCCCATTTATTATTAGCGGCAAACACAGAGGCGCCATCATATCTCGCAGAAGCCGTAAAAAGATATTTATCAGCCAATCCGTAATTGACCCTGAACAAATAGGATTCCAATCCACTTTCGGTAAAATTGGAATTGGCGTCTGTTCTTTCAGCGCCCGCAGCTAGATTATTAAACGTAAAGGCATCTGTCACAAAACCTCTAGCCTGAACTACACTCGATTTTGTTTCAATGGTTTGCCTGGTGTAACCAACCAATGCCCCAATGCTATGTATTCCAAAATCTTTGGAGTAATTCAAGGTGTTTTCTAAAATTACATCTAGCGTTTGGTTATTGTTAATGGTTGCAGTACCCCCAAAAGCCGCTTGGTTAAATAAGGTTGACGGGGCATACCTTTCCCTTAAGCCATTTTGCATATTTACGCCCACATTCAACTTATATCTTAAACCATCGATTATTTCATATTCACCATAAAGTGTCCCTAAAAGTTTATTGGTTGTTGTGATATCTATAGGAACCATCGCGTTGGCAACCGGATTATCATTACTGATTTCTGCTAATTGGGATTGTTGGGTGTACTCGCCTTCAGAATCAAAAACTGGCAAGGTTGGGTCCCATGCTAAAATATTTTGTATTCCTGTTCCAAATGAACCTGGAGTGTACGTTCTTCTACTTAAAATCAAGGAATTCCCTATTTTCAGTTTATCAGAAATTTGATGATCGGTGTTTATCTGAAAATTATAACGTTTAAGTTCGCTATTGATAGAAACACCTTGTTGATTAAAAATATTTGCCGACATGAAATATTGGTGCTTGGTATCTCCGCCCGACATGGATATATTATGACTGGTCATTGGCGCATTGTCACGGTACACTTCCTTGGCCCAATTGGTGCCTTCTCCATAAGAAGATGGGTTTGGATAAAACTCTGAACCTTTAACTTCATTCTGGAAATCTGCAAATTCACTGGCATTCATTACAGGAATGTACTTTGAAGGTGACTGAAAAGATATATAAGAATCATAAGTAATCCTTGCTTTTCCATCTTTTCCTCTTTTTGTTGTGATGATGATAACGCCGTTAGAACCTCTAGATCCATAAATAGCAGTTGCAGATGCATCCTTTAAAACTTCAATGGACTCAATGTTATTCATATTAACATCATTTAAACTAAAACCGCCTATATATCCATCAATAACATATAAGGGTTCGTTATTGGCAGAAATTGAATTACTTCCCCTAATTCTTATAGAAGTACTTGCTCCAGGATCTGAAGAAGTTGGTACAGCCTGTAAACCAGAAACTTTACCTTTTAATGCTTGATCTACCCGGAGCGTGTTTGTAGAATTTAATTCATCTCCTTTAACTGATCCTACAGCACCCGTTAAATCACTTTTTTTAACGGTTCCATATCCAATAACCACCACTTCATCTAAAGCCTGAGTGTCTTCTTCCATCGTTACATTGATAGTGTTACTGTTGGACGTTACCGTAACCTCTTTAGTCTTGTATCCAACATAACTCATGGAAATCACGCCACCCACCTTTACATTTTGCAAAGTAAATTTTCCGTCAAAATCTGTTTGGGCTCCATTATTAGTGCCCTTTTCAATAATGTTTACACCAGGCAATGGCATACCCGCTACATCTGTAACGGTACCTTGAATGGTTTTGCTTTGCTGGGCCTGTATAGCCGAAAAGCTCATTGTCAATAAAAAACCAAACAAAAATAAAAATCGTTGCTTGTTTTTTAGTTTAAATAGTCTAGTTAGTTTCATAAGCTTAAAAATAGTTTTGATTAGAATTTAACATAATTTAACTTTTTTCTTCTATTACAAATTTGATAATCATACACCATATAAAATATCACATTTGTAGATTTTAATGTAAATTTTGTCGACTCAATAAGAATTATTTGATTTTATTGGTAAAAATGTATAGCTTTTTTTTTTCTGGATTCAGTCCATCCAAATAAATATTTCAATTTTGAATAGTAGCCTGTTGTAGATCAACCATTATCTTTCCCAATACTTAGGGATACAAAATAGCAAATGACCTTTCCGTATAAATAAATAGTGTGGTTTACTGCTCTGCTCCTTGGCAAGATTAGACTTTGGTTGGTTGCAGAGATAAACTTTTATTAAACTAGAAGATACTGCTTACTCATATTGAGCAGAAACCTCTTTCCTCCAATTAATAAGCAAATTTTGTAAACTATCTGATTTTTTATAGTTTTCAAAGTAAAGATTATGATTTTCCCCAACATCATCTTTTAAATTGTAGAGTTCCCGTTCTGAAGTATCAAAGAACTCTATAAGTTTCCAATCCCCTACACGTATGGCTCCTGCTGAACGACCTCCTAAAAAATGTTTCTTTTGCAATGGATAATGCCAGTAAAAGGGTCTTTTACTTTCTTCTTTAGGAGCATTCCCTTTTATAAATGACAAAATACTTATACCATCAACATGTGCATAATTTTTTTTATCAATTCCTGTAAATTCGCATAATGTTGGATAGAAATCATAATTACACATTGGAGTATTTATCACTACATTGGAAGGCGTTACTCCTGGCATATAAACAAGAAGCGGCTCTCTTATTCCGCCTTCATACAATTCACTTTTGCCTCCTCGAAGCGGTGCATTATCGGTCACTCGGGACTCCCCACCATTATCACTCGTGAAAATGATGAGCGTATTCTCAGATAGACCTAATTTTTCCAACTGCTTGCGTATCATTCCAACGCCTTCATCAATGGTTTCCAACTGTGACGCTAAATGGGGGTTGTTTTGCTTTGCGAAATAATCACTTGGCCATTTTTTATAAAAATCATCATCAGGATTGTTATCACTCGGATTGCTTTTTCCTGCACCCGGCTTTTTACGATATTTTTCTACCAAATCTTTTTTACCATGTAGCATGGTGTGCACCGCATAATGGCTTAAATAAAGAAAAAAAGGTTTGTCCTTATTTCTCTTGATAAAATCAGTAGCCTCTTCATTCATCCTATCCACAATATATTCTTTGGCTGCTTTACTTTTTTTCTTAAGGGTAGGATTGAAATGATATGGGTAATAGTAAGTTCCGTTCCCAATACCTGTAATTTCTGAAGAAATCACTTCGTCAAAACCATGCTTATCAGGAAGGGTTTCTTCTCTAGCACCATCCATAGCATAACCAGAAAGATGCCATTTACCTATAATGCCAGTATGATAGCCTATCATTTTAAATTGTTCTGGTAATGTGGTGTAATTTAAGTCTAAATGATTTGAAGCATTAGGCCTTAAATAATCTGTAATACCTATCCGGGCGGGATACAAACCCGTCATTAATGCTGCCCGAAAAGGAGAACATACAGGAGCGGCGGCGTAAGCCTGTGTAAAACGAACACCATCTTTTGCTAATTTATCTAAGTTGGGCGTTTCATTAAATGTATTGCCATAGCTGCCCAATTCACTATACCCAAGATCATCTGCTAATATGAAAACAATATTTGGTTTTTGGTTGTTCTTTTGGGCATATATTAAGCTAAAACCAAAAATTAGCAATGCAAAAGTTATTAAGTTAGATTTCAAACTATTCTTTACTATAGCAGTAGTAATCAAACAAGGCGTTTTCATAATTTTATTCTTTTTCATCACCATAACGTGCTACTTGGTCTTCTTTAATCAATTTTAAAAACCCATCTAATTTTGCGGACAACTCGGAAGCTATTTTTAGTTGGGAATCTTTAAGATTCTCGCCCTCTATATGCGTATTGGACAAATCATATAATTCTTCAACAGCTTCATTTTTTTCTAAAGCGTCTGGTGCATCTTTTTCAACAACCGCTTTCCAATCTCCTGAATGAACGGCTAATCTCTGTCTCCTTTCGCCATTCTGATCCATGTAGGTGTACCAGTCTCTTTTCGGGATTGTCTCATTTCCTTTTAATAGTCCTAAAATACTGGATCCATCTAAAGGGTTAACTTCAGGTTGCTGTAAACCTGCCACTTCTTTTAGGGTTGGAAAAATATCGATATAACCCACTCTGTCATTAATTGTTTTTCCTCCTGTAATATTTTGCCCTTTCCAATAAGCCACAGCAGCCACCCGAATACCACCTTCATAAGGTGTCAGTTTAGCCCCTTTCATAGGCGCATTATCACCAACGTTTTTCACACCGCCATTGTCACTCATAAATATAATAAATGTATTTTCTAAATCGCCTCTTGACTCAATCGCTTGCATGATTTTTCCAATACCCTGATCCATACAATCTACCATGGCGGCATATGTTTTTTTCTTTCCCGTTCTATTGGGATACTTTGCAATATCACTTTCTTTTGCTTGAAATGGTGAATGTGGAGCGTTAAAAGGCACATATAGAAAATAAGGTTCTTCTTTTGGAACGTTATTGATGAACGCAACAGATTCTTCTGCAATCAAATCGGTAGAATAGCCCTCCTGATTATATAATTCCCCATTTTTATGCCAATCTAACTTATCGTCCCTAAAATGTGTGAAATAATCAATCGCACCCTCATAACAACCTACAAAGTGTGTAAATCCTTGGTTATTAGGCAACCATTTGTCTTCCATATTGCCCAAATGCCATTTTCCAATAGCGGCACGATGTTTATATCCTGCACGCTGTAACATCTCTGGCAACATATCTTCATTAGGATCCAACCCATAATTACGACCAGGTGGTATCACGGCTCTCATCATCCCAAATCGAACAGGATAACGTCCCGTAAGAAGACCTGCGCGCGTTGGAGAACACATAGGAGCTACATAAAAACTTTCTAATTTTATGCCTTCTTTTGCTAATTTATCAATATTTGGAGTTTGTATATCACTACCATGATAGCCTACATCTCCATAACCTAAATCGTCCGCCAAAATAACCACAATATTGGGTTTCTTTTCTGTGGCTGCCTTACTAATATCTGAACTTTTTGATTGTTTACCATTAGAGCTTCCACAATATACAAGTGTAGTAAGTAAAAAAACTGATACTATTATTTTAATTGAATTCTTTGTGTTCATATTTTTTTATTAATTGAGATTTAAGTTAATACTATCATTAAACTAATGTACCCGTTTCAGAGGTTTGAATCGATATTTATTTTGAATTTACAATAATTCTTACCAATGACAATGGAGGCATGGAGTACTTAATCTGCCCACCTTTTACTGAAACTTTTTCGTAAAGGGGAGCTATTTGTTTTGGCTTATCCCACGAATTCCTTAAAGCCAGATTATCACACTGTAATATCATTAATTCAGCATCTTTTTCGGATTCGAAACCTTGAATAACCAAATCTATTCTTTGAGTTTTTTCGACATCCCGGTTGCAAATAAATAATGATATAGATCTTCCTTCAGCTTCCATTAGTGCCGTAGCATCAACCATTGGTATGTTTTCTTTTTTGATAACATAATCGCCTGTGCTATTAAATGTCGGCCCTGTAGTTTTTACATCTAAAGGAATTGTTCCGTCTTGGCTTGTGTACATATAATGCCCCCAGTAAACAGGTTCAGGATATACTATTCCCCGATTTTTTCTCAATCCGCCACCATGGTTCATTAAAGCAGATCGGGTTACTAGTTCCACTAATCCCTTACTCCGAATACAAGTATTAATAATCCCTGAGTACCATAACGGACCGCTGATGGTATTCACATTACCTATACCAGGGGCTCTTGACCAATCCATCAACTCGGTAATGGCAACTTTAGGTTCAACATTAGCTTTCTGCATCGGCTCAACCACAAGTTTTTGTAAAAAACCCGGATAGTTTTCAATAAATGCAATCATATCTTTCCATACCTCTACGGGGTCTGAATTATTATCCACGGCTCTTCCAACCAATGAATGGACTGAGATTGATCTTGCCAAACCCCCATTAAGTTCCATCAACTTATAATTCCATTCAGGATCAACTCCCCGATTAATTAGTACAGACTTTTCCAAGACTTGAATCAACCCATTTGCTATCAATGAAATATTAGGATCGGCTTTCAAAAGTTCAGGGGCAAACATGGCATAACGTCTGGCATAATCATCTCCATCTGTAAAGCCTATTTGCCAGTCACCACAAAGTTCGTTGCCAACCTCCCATATCTTAACATTATAAGGCTCTGTCGATCCATTGGCCGCACGTAACTTACCCATAGGTGTTGTTGCTTGATCGTTACAATACTTTACCCAATCTGCTGCTTCCTCTGCGGTACCATTCCCCGCATTCACACATATCATAGGTTCTGCTTTTATCAATTTACAGAAATTTATCCACTCATCTGTTCCAACGTGGTTCCACTCCATAACATTCCAAGCAGGATTAGGACGAACTGGTCGTTGGTCAATCGTTCCAATACCGTCACGCCAATGGTATCCACTTACAAAATTTCCACCGGGAAAACGAAGCAAAGGAAGCTTCATGTTTTTCAGCAATTCTACCACTTCCATATCCCAGCCATCAAGGTTGTCATCTGGGAAACACAATATTCTTGAAAACTCAGCGACAGTATCTGGTTTGACAACCAAACGCAATAAATAGGGATCTCCTTTTTTGTGTCCAATAGTTTTAATGCTAATCTTCTTTTTAATGGCTTCCCAACTGGAATCCAATTTAAAAGTTGTTTCTCCTATAATTGTTTCATCAAGGCTTACAAATTGTAAAACAACTTCTGCTGATTCTTCAGAACGGCCCCTTAATGTCACTTCATAACCATCCGTACGGTGGAGTGGTAAGAATACCCCCGTTTGAATGTACCCTCCTTTATCTCCGGCGTTTATTTGCTGAAAATAATGGTTTCCGTCTTTCAACAACCTTCCCTTTATATTTTCAGATGACTCCCAGTATGCGGCAAACCCATTTTTAGAATCATCAACTAAAGATGACATTTTAAAGGTTTTCTGAAAATTTTGGAGCGCTCTTTCTATACTGCTGGGCCAATACGCCGTTGGAACAAATTCGGGATTTTCTAACTCTTGTGCCCATGCGCCACCATAAACATTGCGCCCCAAATGTTCGGTAAACAATCCAAAAATATTCCTGGATATAGGCGGGTCTTTTTCGTTATTGTTTACTGTTATATGAACCTGGGAAAATGCAACACTCATTAACAATAAACAAAACAATAACGTGGCATTTTTAATGATTTTCATAATGTGAAAAAGGTTAAATTATCATTTTTTAGATTTTGAATATGTATTTCAAATTCACTATAGTGGGTTCTAAAATTGATTTTTACCATTGTGTCTAGTTTGTACCCTCATTTTTAATCTTAAAACTGAACTAAATATCAATAAGAATAAAGCCCATAATCAAAGGCACCATCCTCCGTAGGGTTTTTAATTTCGATGGCCATGGTATTTTTACCAGTTTTTAAAAATTTAGTATGAGTGCTCAGATTGATGTCGTCATAATGCCGTTTTGTTCTAAGATAATTATCATATATCTTAGTACCATTAAGATAAACTTTAACATCTCCATTGCCATAGAACTTCAATGCTAAATTCTCAGGAATATCCTTAACATCGAATTCTTGATAAGAATAAGCTGATTTTCCTATATTTAGACTATTAGGGAAATCAACCAAATTAAATGCTGTATTATCCTGGGTATTTAATTCCCAGTTCTCGCCTAATTCACCTTCTGCCAATTGCCTTTTCTTTTTATTTATTTCTGCATCTTCAATTATAAAGCTTGCTTTTTCAAAATTATTATACAGATTATTATGAAGCACTTGAGCAAATGTTTTTGGAAGTTTGAGCACTTTCCTGTCATAGGTCATTAAGCCATTTACTTCTGCTTCCACATCGGTAGTTTGGGTGTAGATTGCTGCTGCCAAACCTCTTGCTTTCTCTGGGTAAAGATTATATATGGCTTGTGTGTACTGGTTGAAAAACTCTTCTTCTTCAACATAGGTTCTATAACCCCAATTTTTTCTGGAAGCATCCCATATATGACCTTCCACAGGATAACCATGACCTCCAAATTCTCCCACTACTACAGCCCTGCCTTTGTTTTGTGAAACTGGCTCCATACCCGGCCCTGGATATTGATGAGCATCATAAAAATGTCCTACTTTCCTATCTGACCAACCACTTATGCCATTTGTCAACCTACTTGTATCATAATCCATGGTCCATTTTGTAATTTCCTTACTTTGAAATTGTCCCCATCCTTCATTAAAGGGAATCCAAACAACAATACTTGGGAAAAACCTAAGGTTATCCATAATGTTTTTCCATTCATTTTTAAATTGATTGGCTGATTCCTCGGGTCTGTTCCAATCTTCTTCTGAATCATGTTTAACATGCTGTTCAGGATGATTTATATCTAAAAATCCTGATGGCATATCCTGCCATAAAAAAAGTCCTAGCTTATCTGCATTGTAATAATAACGTGCGGGCTCTACTTTTATGTGTTTGCGAATGGTATTAAAACCAAGGTCTTTAACTACTTGCATATCATAAACCATGGCTTCTTCCGTCGGGGGCGTAAGCAGCCCATCTGGCCACCAACCTTGATCTAAAGTACCCCAATGAAATAACTCTTTATTGTTAAGAAACAACTTAGTATAACCATACCTATCTTGTCCTAACGTAATTTTTCTCATAGCGAAATAAGAGCTAAATTCATCTAAAGTATTTCCATTGCTTATTACTTTTACTGTAAAATCATAAAGATTTGGAAATTCTGGAGACCATAACTTAGGGTTAGGCATATTTAAAATGATATCTTTTTTTGCCTTAAAGCTATCTTTACTGATTAAACTATCTTTAAACTTAACGGTTATTAAATACTCTTCATTTCCTTTTGGTTTTTTTAAATCCGTAACTAGAGTCACTTGATTTTTATCGATATCAGATACCGTATAAATTTGCTCTACATGTGTTTTTTCAACAGGTTCCAACCATACCGTTTGCCAAATTCCCGAAACTGCGGTGTACCAGAATCCTTTAGGTTTAAGAATTTGTTTTCCGCGAGGCTGGATTCCTGTATCCGTAGGGTCCCAAACTGATAATTTTAATTCTTGTGTTTGTTTTTTACTATTTAGAAAAGCACTAATATTATAAGAAAAAGGGTCATTCCCTCCTTCATGTACCCCAACCTTTTTTCCATTAATATAGAGTGTAGATTTAAAATCTACTGCACCAAAATGAATTAAGATCTCTTTTCCTTTCCAATTTGACACATTAAAAGTTGTTCGGTACCAAAGTTCATCTTCTGGCAATAATGGTTTACCAACTCCCGATAGACTTGATTCTATACAGAATGGCACCAGGATTTCTCCATCAAAGTTTGATGGGGCTTTTTTCTCCTTAGGCCTAATGGCATAATCCCAAAGACCGTTTAAGTTTTTCCATTCATTCCTTACCAATTGAGGGCGTGGATATTGCTGCCATGCGTTGCTAGGAGTCACACCTAACGCCCATTTCGTTTTAATCTTATTGCCTACGGGCGTCCATTCAAATTTATCACCTATATGAGTAGTTGCTACTAATTTTTGAGCAAAGCTATAATTAAGACCAATCGTTAAAAGAAATACAATTATTATATTCATTTTATGAAACTATGCTATTTAAACTTTTACTATTCAGGCATCGTCCAGTTTTTTGGAGGAGTCCAATCTTTGGGTTGAATTTCTGGTTTATCATTTGGTCTCATTTTTCCAAAGGCTTTAATTTGTGTATTGAACTCTTGAACAACATCTGGATATTCTGCAGCTACATTACGCATCTCTGACATATCTTCTTCAATTTTAAATAGCTCCCCTTTGTTCATTTTCCATTTCTGACTTACAATTCCTGTATTTCCAAGGTAAATACTTCTATCTGGCAATTCTTCTCCATTGATAGCATCCATGATATTTATGCCGTCGAATGATTCTGTTGGTTTGTCCCCGACAATGTTTAAAATCGTCGGTAAAACATCAATGTAAGCAACAAGCTTTGATGTTTTAGTATTAGCTTTTACTTTTCCTGGCCAGCGTAAAATGGAAACCACCCTAACGCCACCTTCCCATTCTTCATGTTTAGCGCCCCTTAGTGGTTTATTATTACCTCCAAAAACATAGCTCCCACCATTGTCACTTAAAAACCACACGATGGTGTTTTCATCCAATTTATTTTCTTTTAAAACCTTTAGAATATTTCCAATGGATTTATCTAAAGATGCCACCATACCTGAAAATGTTTGTCTCAAGTTGTTGCCCCTCCCAATCTTTCCGTAATTTTCCAAATCACTTTCACCGGGTTGTGAGCCTCCAATGACATAATCTTCATTTGTTTTTTCAGAATCATAACCGTATTCCTTTAATTCTTCTTCTTTTGCCTGCATGGGCGAATGTGGTGCATTAAAGGCCACATAAGCAAAAAATGGTTCTTCATTTTTAGATTGATTCAAAAAACGCACTACTTCCTTTTCTACTAAATCGGTGGAATAGCCCTCATCAAAACAAGGCTCATTGTTTCTGTGCCAGTCCAATTCCCCAACACGTTTATGTGTGAAATAGTCAATGGCGCCATTGTAATGTCCATAGAAATAATCAAACCCATTGCTATTGGGATGGTATTTTAAATTGGAATGTCCCAAATGCCATTTTCCGAATGCCGCTGTTCTTGAATAACCTGCTTTTTTCAGAAATTCAGGAAGCATTTTGGTCTCTGGAGTAATACCTCCAATATGTTTTGGGGAATATACATAATTACGTAAATTAAATCGGTCTGGGTAAAAACCAGTTAAAAGCCCTGCTCTTGTAGGACTGCATACGGGTGCGGCATAGAACCTTGTAAACTCCATACCTTCTGATGCAAGTTTGTCAATGGCGTTTGTTTTAATATCGCTACCGTGCAGACTAACATCATTCCAGCCCAAATCATCTGCAACAATGATTATGATATTTGGTTTTGGTCTTTCTTCACTTTGTTTTTTTTGACAAGAAGAAAACCCTAAAATCACGAAAACGATGACTATAAAAGCAGTTTTATTCATAGATCCATTATTTTGATGACACTTGATTATCCCAATATTTTTTAGAATAAGCCAATTCCGTATCCACAGGTATTCCTGGATCATTTTGATTGGTCATCCATTTTTCCAATTCCAATTTGAGTTTCTCTTTTTCATTTTGAAATTTTGGATCATCAGCAAGGTTATTAAACTGATTGATATCTTTATTAACGGCATATAATTCCTCAGATGGACGATGATAAAAACGATTTACCAAAAACTCTTCCCTTCCACTTGTGTCGGCGGCATCTTTCCAACTTTGCCACCAAGTTTCCCCGTGGGCTCCTGCCTCTAAATGTTTTTCGATATAAGTGCTGTCGGGGGTTAAATTCTGTATATAATGGAAATCTTTACTGATAATCGATCGGATGGGATAAGGATTTCCTTCAGGTACATTGTTATGCATGCAATACACATATTCCCGATGGGTTTCTTTTTTATGGGTTAAAACATCAAGAAAACTGGTTCCCGATATTGCAGGAATCCTATCGCCTCTAGCAATATCAATAAATGTAGGTGTAACATCCGCAAATTGAATTAGTGCTTCTGTTTTTGTACCTGGTTTGATTTTACCGGGCCATTTAGCTATCATTCCTGTATGGACCCCTTGGTTCCAGTTGGTCCATTTGCCTCCACTAAATTGCCAACCTTGTTCTGTAGAAAGCATGACAAGCGTATTTTCGGCTTTGCCTGTTTCTTCTAATGTCTTTAAAATTTCTCCCACTTGTCGGTCGAAATACGATATTTCCGCCAAATATCTGGAATAAGCTTCACGCACTTCTGGCGTATCTCCAAGTGAAGCTGGTATTTTTAATTTTTCTGGTGGATATGCAGAAGCATCTCCAAGTGTCCAAGGCGCATGTGGACTTGTGGAGCATACAAATAAGCAAAATGGTTCGTCCTTATCTTGTTCCATAAAAGCTTTAATACCACTCACATCTTCCATTTTCTCATCTGCTTTTACACAATTTTCCTCAAAGCCGGGCACATTTATATATGGAAACACTTCCAAAGGTGTGGCATGTTTTTTTCCCGAAAGCCCGACTCTGTATCCCAAATCGGCTAAATAATGAAAAATACTTTTTGTTTCAGGCTTCGATTTTCCATGATTCCAAGCACAGCCACTTTCTAAAGGATATAGACCCGTATATAATTCATGCCGAGTTGGTACGCACATGGACATGCTTACGTAGGCACGATTGAACATTAAGCCTTGATCTGCCAATTTATCAATATTTGGTGTTTTGGCATTGAGACCACCAAAACAAGCTATTTCATTATAGGAACAATCATCCGCCATTATAAATAGGATATTTGGCTGTTTATCCTCTTTTTTATCAGACGATTTACATGAAGTAAATTGCAAGAAAGTAACCGCAATGAGCAAAACCAAATTAATTTTAGTTTGTATGATTTTCATGATTTTTAATTTAAAAGTCTTCAATTAGTTATTGTTAGCAGGATAAGGTTGAGGTGACTTTGTAGGACCTTTAACTACCATTTTTCCATCTATAAAATTTACTCTATCTATATAAACGGCTCTATTCCCACTCGGTTTATTGGGAAAAGTATGTGCATGATAAATCATAAACAACTCTTTGCCATTGGGAGAATATGCAAAACTGTTGTGCCCTGGCCCTGAAACACCAATAGCCATATTCGCCTTCAGAATAGGATTTTCCTCTGCTTTTGTCCATGGTCCAAAAGGATTATCGGCTGTGGCATAAGCCACACAATATTCGTTGGTGTTAAACCCATTAGCAGAATAAGTCATATAGTACTTTCCCTCACGTTTCAATACAAACGGTCCTTCGTTCCAAAGTTGAGTCCCATTAATATCTTCATATGTTTTATCGGGCGTAATCACCAGTTTGGGTTCAGTGACAAAAGTTTTTAAATCATTACTTAATTGGGCAACAAATATTTGACTGGTTTTTCTTCCATTAATAATATTGGTGCTACAATCTCTCACAAAATAAGTATATGGTTTACCATTATCATCAATAAAAATAGTAGCGTCAATATGATTTAGTTTATGGTCATACCACGGCGATTGATAGCTTTTAAAGGGGCCTTCAGGACTGTCACTAACCGCAAGACATAGCTTTAAAATATTGTCGACATTACCAGCACTATAGGTCATATAGAATTTTCCTTTGTATTCAATGACTTCAGGTGCCCAAAATCTATTATTTCCTAAAACACCTGGTGTATCATTTGAAAGCGCAAGACCTTGTTTTTCCCAATTAACCAAATCTTTCGATGTCCAAACATAAAAACCTTTTTTTAATTTGGTTTCAGATGTGCAATACATGTAATACACACCATCATGTGTTAGCACAAATGGGTCTCCAATTCCTGTAATATTGGAAACAGGATTTGTATAATGTTTTTCATTAGTTTCCTGTCCGTTCATATTTTGAAAAGACAACATTAGGAAGAATGTAAATAGTATTATGCGTTTCATAGTACTCAAAAATTAATTATTTTTATTTGAAATCATACATTACTGGTACTTTTGAATACCAATCCAATACTTTTTCTTTTAAACTTTCAACAAGTTTGGGATGTTTTGATACAATATTTGTGGTTTCTGCTTCATCTTCAATAAGATTATAAAGTTCAACATTGCTACCATCTATATTTACCAATAATTTATAATCCCCTTCTCGAATGGCCAAATCTGGGAGATCGCTCCCTTTTCTATCGGTAACACCCGACGGACGAAGCCACATAATGGGTTGCTGGCGCATTTGAGACCCTTCTCCCAACAAAACTTTACTGACATCGATGCCATCGAAATTTAATAGATTGCTTTCGGTACCTGCAAGGGCTAAAAACGTAGGCGGTAAATCAATGCCTGCGATGACATTTTTACTATTTACTTGCCCATTTGCTTCTGCTTTTATTTTGGGAGACCAAACAATAAAAGGTTCCCGAATTCCACCCTCATATAGAGCACCTTTGGCACCTCTTAAATTTCCAGCAGACCCTACTCCTTGAGCTGGCCCGTTATCGCTAGCCACAACGATAATTGTATTCTCTGCTAGTTCCTTATTATTTCTTATGTATTCGAAAATTCTACCGAGTTCTTTATCAAGTTCTTTGACTACCCCATTAAAAAAATCATGTTTACTTCCATTTCCTCTATTTGCAGGTGAAGGTTCATTAGGGGTATGCACATCATCAGGCCAAAGGTTTACATAAAATGGTTTATTTTCCTTTTGTGCATTTTCAATGGCCATTATAGCCCGATCAACAAAGCGAGCGGTCACATTATAACGGTTTTCCCAATGCACTTCTCCTCGACCCAATTTAGCAGATTGTTTTTCAAGTCCTCTAGTATTCTCGCCATTCAAATCCAATGTTTCATAGGTTGCCAAATAACGTTCTCCCAAGCCTTCAAATTGTGTGACCGATTCGTTAAAACCGTATTCCGTAATTAAAGGAACATCTCCAATATCACGACCGCCACCCATGTGCCATTTGCCAATATGCGCGGTATAATATCCAGCTTTTGAAAGTTCACGGGCCACTGAAGGCGCTTCCATTTTAAGATAATCATCCATACCCCTTTGCTTATTTTGTTCTCTAGAAGAAATAAAGCTTGTTATTCCCCAACGCGGAGGATATTGACCTGTGGTGACGGCCACCCGCGAAGGCGAACAGATGGGCGCATTTACATAAAATTGAGTAAAGCGGGTGCCTTCATTTGCTAATTGATCAATGTTCGGAGTATTAACTTCTTTATTTCCATAACAAGATAAATCACCATAGCCCATATCGTCAATAAATACAAATAAAATATTTGGTTTATTTTGGGCACTAAGGAAATTTATCATCAATAAAAGGACACAAGTTAGCGTAGTGATGTTTTTATTCATTTCTAGGAAAATTTAATTAATTGTTTTCCGCGCGATTATCGACTTCAAATTTTTGAAAAAAAATAGATGCTATAATCTTCAAATATACCTATGTATCGCTTTTGGTCTTTAACACTATTGTAGAAATGACTAATAATTTTGTAGAAAATACAATTTATACAATCGGTTTTTAAGCAATGTTGGACTGAACTTTTGAATTGATTCATTTTTATACTTTTTTATGAGCCAAAACAGCGAAAGACAAGGAATTGATTGATTTTTAATACAGTAAAATAGCGACAAGCTTGTTTATAAAATTCCACTTTTTGACAAAAAATAGCCCAATATACCAATTTGTTTAACTAAAAATTTTATGCTAATTTTAATATATCCAACATTAAATTGACAAATGATTATGTACAGATTTTTTGGTAGAAAGCATTTTAAATTCTTGATTTCATTTTACTTTATTTTATTCACACAGATTATTTTATCTCAATCAAACATCAATAGTGATAATGATTTTACTGTATATAAAAATTTGCAATTTAGTGAGTCTGACCAGCAATTAACATTAGATTTATATGTCCCAAATCATGTAAAAAACCCAATTCCTTGCATTATTACAATTCAAGGCGGTGGTTTTCTATCTCAAAATGGACAAAAGTTTAGATATTTCGCTGAGTACATTGCCAAAAACAATTATGCAGCAGCACTTATTTCTTATAGAGGTAGGCCTGATTATGAATATAAAACAACCATTCAAGATGTAAAATCAGCGGTTCGGTACATTCGGAGAGAAAGCCAAAAATATCTAATTAATCCAGATAAAATTGGAGCTACCGGTAAATCTGCTGGAGCTACATTGTCTGCATTACTTGCTGTAACAGGAAATAATTCTATTTTTGATGAGAAAGATAACTATATTTCTTCCACAATACAAGCAGCTGTTGTGTATGCTGGAGTTTTTGATTTCATAACTAGGTTTACAGACAGTACTCAGATTGTGCTTCAACCTAAAATAAATATAAAAATTGCAACAAATGGGGAATGGATTGGCACACCATTCTCAAAAGATGATAAACATTGGAAGATGGCCTCAGCAACTGAACATCTTGACAAAAATGCTTCTCCAATCCTATTTATGCACTGTAAAGATGATGAAACAGTCCCATGGCTTCAGTCGCAAAACATGTATGAAAGAATGAAAAATTTAGGTATTATTACTGATACACTATATTTTAAGGAAGGAGATCATGGGTTTAACATGGAAAACAAAGAGTTGTATTTAGATCCTATGATTTCATTTTTCAAAAAAAGATTCGAATAAAACAACTGTTAGCCTTTATTAATTGAAAAGATATTTAATACTGGACAATGGATTATTCTATAATATTTCATGTATGGATAATACTATAAAATCCTTTTTTTAAGTCTAGCTCCTATTCATGGTTCTTGCCAATAAAATGACTGGGGGTTTTATTGAATTGTTCAGTAAAGCATTTAGTAAAATATGAAGAGGAGTTGAATCCCGTTACATAAGCTACTTCTGATACATTTTTTTCGCCTTCTTGAAGCAATAATACCGCTTTTTTAAGACGTATGGTACGAATGAGTTCATTTGGAGATTGGCCGGTAACCGTTTTCAGTTTTTTATGAAGTCCCGATCTGCTCATGGCCAATTCGGAGCTTAAATACTCAACGGAAAAATTCAAATCTGATAGATGCTCTTCAATAATATTTACAACCTTTTCAACAAACTTCTTATCATGGTTGGTATGTGCTAAGGATGTGATTTTTGTAAAGGGTTCCTCCATGTATTTTTTTCGCAATTGTTCCCTGGATTCCAAAAGATTATTGACCATAGCCAAAATGTGTTTGAACTTAAAGGGCTTTGTTATGTAGGCATCAGCCCCAATTTCAAGACCTCCAATTTTAGACTCTACATCTGATTTTGCTGATAATAAAATGACAGGTATGTGACTTGCTTCTGAATTTTCTTTAATGTGTTTACATAAATCCAGTCCATCCATCTTTGGCATCATAATATCAGAAACCACAATATCCACTTGTTTAGAATTAATTATTTCTAAAGCCTCAACGCCATTTTTGGCTTCAAAAACAGCAAAACCCTCTTTCTTGAACGTATTAACTAAAAAGCTAAGCAAATCTGAACTATCCTCTACAATCAGTACATGGACTTTATTAGATTCATCAATTGATGAACCTTTAGTTACAGAATCTATTGTTAAAGCAGTATTTTGATTAAATTCGTTTATCTGTAAAGCTACTTTAAAAATAGTCGATTCCCCTTGCATACTGTCAACCTCAAGCCTACCGCCGTGCATTTCTGTCAATAACTTAGCAATAGAAAGCCCTATTCCTGTACCTCCTAAATTATTGTATTCATATTCTCCCTCTACAACTTTAAAAAATCGATTAAAAATATCTTTTTCTTGATGTTTTGGAATCCCAATACCATCATCTTTAACACTTACAAAAACCTCAAACTTATTTTCTACTGAATTAAACTTTGTTTCAATGCCAATGGCAACTTTCGTTCTTGCAAACTTGAAAGCATTAGATAATAAATTACTAAAGATTTTTGTCAATGCTTCGGTATCCGCATCCATATAAATAGCGCCCTCTTCACTAGAGAATTCAAATTGGATGCCTTTTTTGTTTGCCAATCCAGAAAACCTGGAATACAGATCTTCAATAAAATTTACCAAATCCACATTTCGCTTGGTCAATTTAAACGAATCGCTTTCAACCCGTCTAAAATCCAATAAATGATCTATTAAGATTTGTAATCTATCTGAATTTTTTTTCATGATGACCAATTGTGATGGTATATCATTTTTTTCAACCTTATCTTCTAAAATCAAGTCAAGAGGTGATGTAATTAATGTAAGTGGCGTTCTTATTTCATGGGCCATGTCCGTGAAAAATTCAAGCTTTTTCTTAAAGAACATCTTTTCTTCTTCTCTTTTAAATTTTTCCAATCGGATATTGTTTCTAATGATTGCTCTTTTTTTCAAAAAATCACTAAGAAGAAATAGACCACTCACTAAAAGCAAGGCATAAAGTACATAAGCTAATGTATGTTTATAAAAGGGAGGTGCTATATGAATCCCCATTTCATTGCTTTTTTGCACGTGCCCATTATCAGACCTTACTTTAAATACATAATCTCCTGGAGGTATATTGGTGTAAATGGCTTTATTATCTTTTTCTATATTATTCCAGTCGCTATCAAAACCTTCCATTTTGTACTCAAAATTCATGGATTTCGGTGCTTGATAATTAATATCGGAAAATTCAATATTCAAGAACGTTTGGTTATGATTTAATTCCAGCCTGCTGGTATGGTTGATAACTTTATTCAGTTTATAATTTTTTGACCTTGTATCGATTTGTTGATTATTGATTTTTAATTGGGTAAATATTAACCCATAAGGCTCCTTTAGATTATCATTAATTAATTTTTCTGGTTTAAAAACGTTAAAACCATTGATGCCACCAAAATAAAAATTACCATTTGAGTCTATAAAACCCGCACCATAGTTAAACTGTTTACTTTGAAGATAATCCCAATCTGTATAATGTATAATTTTCTTGGTTTCATAATTGTAGTACAAAATCCCTTTATTTGATGACATCCATATACCATTAAAATGGTCTTCTAGTATGGAATAAACAGTTTCTATTTTACTTTGCAAATCAACTCTTTCTAAAGTATCATCGATTAAGTTGTAGCGTAAAAGCCCCTCTCCTTCAAGACCTATCCACATATAACCACGGGCGTCCTCCATTAAAGAAATAATGTTTGATTGTTCTAATCCTTCAATTTTTAGGGAAATATTATGTTTTGTCCAAAGATCCAATTCATAATTATAAGAGTAAAGCCCCATGCGGTTTGTAGCAATCCATATAGTTCCAATTGAATCTTCTAAAATCACGTTAATTTTAATTTTATCTAATTGATTGACTCTTATGAAACCATTTTCATCATCATAAATATTTAACCCATCGAGTGTACCAAGCCATACACGGTCTTTACTATCTTGAAAAATATGGAATACACTATTGTTGCTTATTGAATTTGGTATTCCATCATTTTTATAATTAGTGATTTTTTTGGTAATTGGGTTATAAACATCCAGACCTCCTGAATGAATTCCAATCCATAATTGGCCTTGTTTGTCTTCAATTACTGAATGCACATTTGTATAGGATAGGTTTTCAGAGTTTAAACCCTCAGGCAATTCTAAAAATTCGCCCTTTTTGGGATTAAAATGATTTAAACCACCATCTTCGGTTCCAATCCATAAGTTTCCATCTTTACCTTCATAAAAAGAACTCACTGCATTTCCTTTAAGACTGTTTGGGTCACTTGGTTTTTTATAAAAATGCTTTATCGTATTTTCACTTAAGTTCAAATAGTTGACGCCTCCAAAATAGGTGCCTATCCAAACATTTTTCTCCTTATCAATAAATATAGACCAAACAGGATTATCGCTAAGGCTTTTAGAATCCGGCGTGTTTTTATAAGAAGTAAACCTATTTGAATTTAGATTTAAAACACTTAAACCCTTTTCAGTTCCAATTAACAATTCTTCCCTATCTCTTTGGTTGACTGCTAAAACTATATTATCACTTATGGAATTTTCCCCTTCTTTAAATTTATAATTATAGAATCTCTTATTTTCAACTGACCAATAATTCAATCCACCACCCAAGGTGCCAAACCAAATAGTACCATCAAGCCCTTTGTACATGTTTAAAATAAAATTATTGGACAAAGCCCCTAGTTCATTCCCTGCTTTATAATTTAAAACTGTACCTTCATCAAAATTTAAAACGAATACACCGTTACCATATGTTCCTATCCATAATCTACCGGTATCGTCTTTTGCAATTGCTCTTGTCCTATTAATGCCTGTTTCTTTACCAAAATCACCAAATGATGAATAATTTTTAATTTCCTTTTTAATAGTATTGTAAAAAAACACCCCATCACCATCAGTAGCTATCCAATAACCATCTTTTTCTACTAATATATCATATATAGTATTGGTGATATCAGGATGGATTCGCTTGAACGCTTCTGTTTTAAGATCAAATAAATAAATACCTCGCTCTGTTCCCAATAGAAAACTATCTTTTGAGAAATTTTTTATAACACGAATAAAACTATTTCCAATTGATAATGAATCAGAGACATTTTTTTTGAAAGTTTTAAAGTTTTGACTATCAAATCTGGTCAAGGCGCCCTTGGTTGCAAACCACATAAAACCTTGGTTATCTTGAGCTATATCATATACCGTATTTGATTCCAGACCATCATTTACGCCGTAATCTCTAAACAAAAACTGTTGTGAGAATGCAAATACACCCAATAAAAAAAAGGACAGACAAAGAAAGACTGTCTTATAAAAAGTTATATGATTAAATAGTTTCAAAACAAGCAGTTTAAATTTTATAGGTATTCAAGAACAAACAAAAGTATCGCTTGCTATAAAAATAAAGCTAAATACTCTAGTTATTATTGAAAGTGGACAAATTTTATATTGATATCTACAATTTTGATATTCACAAACTAACAAACCGCCTAATTTTGTAGGTATCCATATTTTCCTTAAAATATCAGTTGTTTGTTTTTTTTTATGGAAATCTAACAATTAACTAAATCAAGAATTTTGAAAAAAGTAAAAGGTAATACTTTAAAACATACCGTAAATGGCATCATTTTTCTCTGTCTTATCTTAGGATGTAAAAAAATGAATAATGGCAAATCCAATCAAGCCCGGTCCATAGTCACTAATGAAAAATTTATTTATGAAAATCAATTTACAGATACTATTGATGGCATAGAAATCACGACCTATACCATAAAAAACAAAAATGGATTAACTGCCACTTTTACCAACTATGGCCAAAGATTAATAGCTCTTAACGTTCCAAACAGGCAGGGCGAATTTGAAGATATTGTTTTGGGTTTTAACAATTTATCAAAATACAGACAACCATCAGGTAAATATTTTGGCGCCACCATAGGAAGATATGGCAATCGCATTTCAAAAGGGCAATTTTCACTAGATGGAAAAATGTATCATCTCGCAAAAAACAATGGGGAAAACCACCTACACGGTGGATTAAAAGGATTTGAAAGTGTGCCATGGAATGCTAATAAAACAGCTTCCAATAAAATTGTTTTTTCTCGTATTTCCCCTGACATGGAAGAAGGTTACCCTGGTAATCTTAAAGTCAATGTTTCTTATGAATTTACGGATTCAAATGAGTTAATTATTAAATATGAAGCGATTACCGATAAACCTACACCTGTTAATTTAACCAATCATTCATTTTTTAATCTTAAAGGAGAAGGTAACGGTACTATAAACGATCATATTTTAATGATAAACGCAAACTCTTTTACACCTGTTGAAAAAGGATTGATTCCAAGTGGTGAATTAAGAAATGTTGCGGGAAGTCCTTTTGATTTTACCGTCCCTAAAGCAATCAGTAAAGATTTAGTAATTGAAAACACACAACTAAGGTATGGCTTAGGCTACGATCATAATTTTGTGCTCAATGACAGTCCAAAAAACGATGATGGATTAATTTTGGCCGCAAAAGTTGTTGAACCAGAAAGCGGCAGAACCATGACTGTTTATACCAATGAGCCGGGCTTACAATTCTATAGTGGCAATTTTTTAAATGGCACAGTCATAGGCAAATCCAATAAACCTTATGTTTTTAGAGGGGCTTTTTGTTTGGAAACACAACATTTTCCAGACTCACCTAATCAAAAAAAATTTCCAAGTACCATTTTAAAACCGAATGAAATGTACACCTCCATTTGCGCATATAAATTTAGTGTTGAGTAAAATAGAGTTATTATATAGTATTGATTTTTAGCTTTTTTATTTAGTTTAGTTTGTTTTGATTAGGGCACAGTTGGTGTAGCTGTGCCCTTTTTTAAATTATACTTTTATATATTAAATAAAAATTGATATTCCTTATTTTAAAAGACAATACAACCTGCTGTACATAGCCATTTTATAAAATTCCCTAATTATTGTTCCCTTCTTAAAACATTAAGTTCGCAATCCACTTTTATTTAGAAACCACATAAAATTCAAAATAAAGTTCACAAAAATTTAACAACTAAAATTGTAACTTCGCAACTTTGCTATGTTATGAGTCAATTTGAGGATTTTATTGAAGTTAAAGGCGCCCGAGTCCATAACTTAAAGAACATTGATGTTGCTATTCCGCGTGAAAAACTGGTAGTAATTACCGGATTATCTGGGAGCGGAAAATCATCATTGGCCTTTGACACCATTTATGCCGAAGGACAACGCCGCTATATTGAGACCTTTTCAGCCTATGCCAGACAGTTTTTAGGTGGTTTGGAGCGTCCCGACGTGGATAAAATTGATGGTCTCTCCCCTGTTATTGCCATTGAGCAAAAAACAACCAGCAAATCGCCACGCTCAACTGTGGGCACGATTACGGAGATTTATGATTTTCTTCGTTTACTATTTGCACGTGCCAGCGATGCTTATAGCTATAACACGGGCGATAAAATGGTAAGTTATAGTGATGCCCAGATCAAAGAACTTATTATTAACGATTTCAAGGGAAAGCGCATTAATATATTAGCCCCAGTCGTACGTTCCAGAAAAGGACATTATCGGGAGTTGTTTGAACAAATTGCCAAACAAGGCTTTGTAAAGGTAAGAACCGATGGCGAGATTCAAGACCTTAAAAAAGGCATGAAACTAGATAGATATAAAACCCACGATATTGAGATTGTAATTGA
Organism: uncultured Algibacter sp.; assembly: GCA_963976905.1. Classification (GTDB taxonomy): domain Bacteria; phylum Bacteroidota; class Bacteroidia; order Flavobacteriales; family Flavobacteriaceae; genus Pseudalgibacter. The sequence continues at coordinate 2,648 of CAXBNH010000003.1, read as the reverse complement.
TAGGCTGGTTATTGATGACTCTGCCGATAATGACAAACGTTTAACGGAAACCATCAAGACCGCCATGTATCACGGCGAAGATGTTTTAATGATTTTAGACCAAGACACCAACGAAACCCGCTATTTCAGTAGAAATTTGATGTGTCCTGCTTCAGGGATTTCATATCCAAACCCAGAGCCCAATAATTTCTCGTTCAATTCGCCCAAAGGCGCTTGCGACAACTGTAATGGTATTGGCACACTTTATCAGGTAAATGAAAAGAAAATCATTCCAGACGACAGAATTTCTATTAAAAATGGCGCTTTGGCTCCGCACGGCCCTGAAAAAAACAGTTGGATTTTCAAACAGTTTGAAACCATTGCGCAACGTTTCAATTTTAAATTGACAGATGCCTATAAAGATATTCCCGATGCAGCCAAACACATGATTTTATACGGTGGCAATGAAAAATTCTCGGTAGAAAGCAAAACATTGGGCGTAACGCGCGATTATAAAATAGATTTTGAAGGTGTTGCTAATTTTATTGAAAACCAATACAAAATAGCAGAATCCACCTCATTAAAGCGCTGGGCCAAAGCGTATATGGATAAAGTGACCTGCCCAGTTTGCGAAGGCTCTCGGTTGAAAAAAGAATCACTTTATTTCAAAATAAACGACAAAAACATAGCAGAATTAGCGAATACCGATATTTTGGAATTGGCCAATTGGTTTAACGATTTACAAAACCATCTGTCTGAAAAACAATTGAAAATTGCTGAAGAAGTTGTGAAAGAAATCAAATCGAGGTTACAGTTTTTATTGGATGTTGGATTGAATTATCTCTCCTTGAACAGAAGTTCCAAGTCACTTTCGGGTGGCGAAGCACAACGCATTCGTTTGGCAACCCAAATCGGCTCACAACTGGTCGGCGTTCTATATATTTTGGATGAACCTAGTATTGGTTTGCACCAACGAGATAACGAAAAACTGATAAACTCCTTGGTGTCACTTCGTGATATTGGCAATTCAGTTATAGTGGTAGAGCACGATAAAGATATGATTGAGCGTGCCGATTATGTGATCGATATTGGTCCCAAAGCAGGCAAGTACGGTGGCGAAATTATCAGTATTGGCACGCCTGCGGAATTAAAAACACACAACACGCTTACCGCAGATTACCTAAATGGAAAGAAAGAAATTGAAATCCCCAAAAAACGTCGAGAAGGCAATGGTAAGTTTTTAGAATTGAAAGGCTGTACAGGCAATAATCTTAAAAATGTATCGGTTAAATTTCCGTTAGGAAAAATGATTGGGGTTACAGGCGTTTCTGGTAGCGGAAAATCTACATTGATTAACGAAACGCTTTACCCTATTTTAAATGCCCATTACTTTAATGGTGTTAAAAAACCAATGCCCTACAAAAGCATCAAAGGTCTGGAGCATATCGATAAAGTGATTGACATCAACCAATCGCCCATTGGAAGAACGCCCCGAAGTAACCCAGCAACCTATACAGGCACTTTTAGTGAAATAAGAGCTTTGTTCGCCAAAATACCAGAAGCGATGATTCGGGGTTACAAAGCGGGCAGATTCAGTTTTAATGTAAAAGGCGGTCGTTGTGAAACCTGCCAAGGCGGTGGTTTACGGGTTATTGAAATGAATTTCCTGCCCGATGTATATGTAGAATGCGAAACCTGCCAAGGCAAACGTTTTAACCGTGAAACGTTAGAAATTCGTTATAAAGGAAAATCGATTAGTGATGTGCTGAACATGACCATGAATGAAGCGGTTGATTTTTTTGAGCACATTCCAAAAATCCATAAAAAGCTGAAAACCATAAAAGATGTTGGTCTGGGCTATATCACCCTCGGGCAACAAAGCACCACACTTTCCGGAGGGGAAGCACAACGCATCAAACTGGCTACAGAATTAAGTAAACGCGATACTGGAAACACCTTTTATATTCTTGATGAACCCACAACAGGCCTGCATTTTGAAGACATTAGAGTCCTTATGATAGTTTTGAACAAACTAGCAAACAAAGGAAATACTGTATTAATAATTGAACATAATCTAGATGTTATTAAAACCGTAGACCATATAATTGACGTAGGTTATGAAGGTGGAAATGGCGGCGGACAAATTATTGTGGAAGGTACACCCGAAGAAGTCGCCAAACACAAAAAAAGCTATACGGCAAGGTTTTTGAAAAAAGAATTGGAATAAGTTGCAGTATTCAGTCGCAGTTCATAAAAAAAGAGTTGTGAATTATGAATGCTAAACAATAAACAATTAAGATACAAAAATATAAACAGTCTTAAATTTTCCCTTTGGGGGCTAAGGGCTTAAAATACAGTATAAAATATGAGAAAAGAAAACAATCCAAAAGGCTGGAACGAAATAAAAACAAATGATTCTTGGGCCATTTTCAAAATCATGGGTGAATTTGTAAATGGTTACGAAAAACTCAGTAAAATTGGGCCTTGTGTATCCATATTTGGTTCAGCAAGAACAAAACCAGACAATCCTTATTATCTGTTAGCGGAACGTGTTGCTAAACGCATCGTAGAATCTGGTTATGGTGTGATTACTGGTGGTGGCCCAGGTATTATGGAAGCTGGTAACAAAGGTGCGCATTTAGGCGGCGGCACTTCTGTGGGACTGAATA
>CAXBNH010000002.1:0-27654 GCA_963976905.1 uncultured Algibacter sp. | reverse complement strand
CACACTCAAGCCGTGGAATTCAAAAATAGGCGCCATCCAAGCACTATCACGTTTTGCCAAATAATCATTTACGGTTACCAAATGCACGCCTTTTCCTGCCAAGGCATTTAAGTACACAGGCAAGGTAGCCACCAAGGTTTTACCTTCTCCCGTTTGCATTTCTGCAATTTTACCTTGGTGCATGGCAATACCGCCAATCAGCTGCACGTCATAATGTACCATGGGTTTTCCTGCGGCATCCCAAGAGTTTGCCCAAATGGCTTTGTCATCTTCCAAAACCACATAGTCTTTTTCGCCAGAGAGTGCTCTGTCAAACTCGTTGGCTTTCACTTCAATGCTCGTGTTTTTTACAAAGCGTTTGGCAGTTTCTTTTACCACCGCAAAGGCTTCGGGCAAAATGTCATTCAAAACGTCCTCGGTAATTTTATAGGCATCATCTTTAAGTTTGTCTATTTGCTCATAAATATCCTCGCGTTTGTCAATGTCTTCGGTGTTTTCGGCTTCCTCTAATAGCGTGGCGGTTTGCTGGTCAATGGCTTTATTGGCTTCGGCAATTTTCGCCTTAAATTCAGCGGTCTTGGCCCTTAATTGGTCGTGTGATAAAGCTTCCAGCGCCGCTTCAAAGCTTTTTATTTTATCTACAAGGGGGGTAATGGCTTTAACGTCTTGTTTGGACTTGTCGCCAACAAATACTTTTAGTACAGAATTTAAAAAATTCATGGGTTTAATTTATGTTTATACGTTGAACCGATTGTTATCGGGAGCGTGGTGTTACTATTTTGTTACTGCCTTTTAAAAAGCATTCAAAGATACATTATGTTATGATTTTATAAAGATTTAGGACAAAAAAAAAGCCTCAAATCGAGACTTTTTAACTATTCTTTATGCTTTATTAATATTCATCTTCATTCCAAAGATAATCTTCGTCTGTTGGATAATCTGACCAAATTTCCTCAATAGAATCATAAGAGTCGCCCTCATCTTCTATTGACTGTAAATTTTCAACAACCTCCAATGGAGCACCCGTTCTAATAGCGTAATCTATCAGTTCGTCTTTTGTTGCTGGCCAAGGCGCATCGCTTAAATATGATGCCAATTCTAAAGTCCAATACATGTTTTATGCGTTTAAATTTTTGCAAAAATAAATTTTTAGTTTAAACAAGCAAGGAAAAAATGAATTATTTAATTATTATTTTTAAGAACGTCTGTTTTTATGCTTTAAGCGATTGAAATTAAGCTTGGTTTTTATGTTTTTTGGGCGTTACCCCGAAAAGGCTGTGGGCTTTCCACTACAATCCCTAACGCAAACCAGTCCGCAGTTGGCAGTCTTCAGTTTGCAGTTTGTGGTGTATTTGGAAAATTCAGCAAAAATTTAATTTTAAAGACTATTATTACTTCCAACTCCTTACTTCAAATTTCAAACTTAACGCTTCTCAGGAATCCACTTAATTTCGTCCGCTTGCAGGTCAAAAGTCAACTTTCGTGCCAATACAAAAAGATAGTCAGAAAGGCGGTTAAGGAAAATTAAAGCATTCGGTTCAAAAGGCTCTAAATCGTTGAGCGCAGCCGCTAAACGTTCTGCTCTGCGGCACACACAGCGTGCTATGTGACAAAATGACACGGTTTGGTGCCCGCCCGGAAGCACAAAATGCGTCATGGGTGGCAACGTTTCGTTCATGGCATCCATTTCTTGTTCCAAACGCGCAATATTTTCCGAAGAAATTTTGGGAATGTTAAGTCGCTCTTTGCCGTTTTTTAAAATGGCTTTTTCGGGATCGGTTGCCATAATAGCTCCAACAGTAAACAATCTGTCTTGAATGTGGGTGATGACCTCTTTGTAATGTTGGTCAATATTTTGGTCTCGAATCAAGCCCAAATGGGAGTTCAATTCATCAACCGTTCCGTAGCTTTCAATACGTATGTGGTGTTTTGGTACTCGGGTGCCGCCAAATAATGCCGTGATGCCTGCGTCGCCTGTTTTGGTGTAGATTTTCATTTCGTTTTCTCGCAAAGGCGCAAAAGCGCCAAGTTTTTTCAAATTTACTACAAACTTTAAGACTTAGAAATTAAACGGAAGATTTTAATGGTTTTTTCGCCAAACTTGTCATTCCTGCGAAGGCAGGAATCTACTTTGAAGTATAGAATATGGATTCCTGCTTTCGCAGGAATGACAGCTAAACAGATCAGCAAACAAACAATTAAACCCTAATAATAAAATGCTCTTTAACCTGTTCTTTTCTAAAAAAAACAAAACCCCAGAAAAAAGTGTCGATGGTAACCGTGACCTTTGGGTGTTTTTTGATGGTTTCCCAAGTTTCTGTCATGCCTTTGCTCCAATAAATATCATCAAAAATAAATACGGAATTGTTATCTGTGGTTTTTAATAAGGTTTCAAAATAATGTAAAGTGGCCTCTTTTTGGTGGTTGCCATCAAAGAAAATCAAATCATAAGTATTTGAAGTTAGTTTGTGAATTTCATCATTAAAATTTCCGATGATAACAGAAATGTTTTCTGCTTTATTTTTTAGGAAATTATCTTTTGATAACGCTGCAATATTTGGGCATCCCTCAATGGTTGTAATATTAGGTTTCGGGTTTCCTAAACTCATGGCGTACGTTGCAATGCCTAAAGATGTGCCTAATTCCAGTGCGTTTTCGGGTTTGAAATACTTGGTAAGGCGATAAAATAGTTTGGCTCTATTAGTGGTAGTTCCTGCATTTTTTGCCATGTTTGAAACCCTTCGTTTTTGGTGTTTCATAACTTGTGAGCCCGCTCCTAGATCGGTTACTTTAATTTCGGTATTGTTTTTTAAAAGCGCTTTTTTATAGTCCAAAATACTTTTATAAGCTTCATATTTCGTTTTGTCATAAAAACATTTGGTAACCAAATTGTAAACAAAAGGTGAGTGCACACCGTGCTGGTTGGTGCTTTTTAAAAGAAACTTGATGTAATGGATGGATTGATAAAGCATCGTTTAAAATTGAAAATTTTTAGTTCCAAATTCCGTGTCTATAAATCGCAAATCGTAATTCATAAATCGTAAATATCTATTCTTCTAGTTTGGATGACAACTCAAACCACCGTTCTTCTTTTTCTTCAATGGTATCCATTATGTTTTGCAATTTTTCAGAAAGTTTATTGATGTCGTCTTGTGATAAATCTGGATTATGGAACTTGTCTTCCAATTCTTTTTTATCGTATGCCAATGATTTCAGTTTGCTTTCAATGTTTTTAAGCTCTTTTTCTTCGTTATAAGACAATTTTTTAGCATCATTTTGTTTCCAAGATTCTTTTTCCTTTTTATCTTCAGAAACAGTTGAAATGGCAGGCTGGCTATCTTCATAAACCCGATAATCTGTATAATTACCAGGGAAATCCTCAATCACGCCGTCGCCCCTGAATACAAAAAGATGGTCCACCACTTTGTCCATAAAATAGCGGTCATGCGATACCACGATGATACAGCCGGGGAAATCCAAAAGGAAACTTTCCAGTACATTGAGCGTTACAATATCCAAATCGTTGGTGGGTTCATCTAGAATCAAAAAGTTGGGATTTTGAATCAATACTGTGCATAAATACAGCCGTTTGCGCTCGCCACCACTCAGTTTTTCAACAAAATCATATTGCTTTTTTCTGCTGAACAGAAAACGTTCCAAAAGTTGTTGGGCACTAATGGTGCGTCCTTTTTTTAAGGGAATATGGTCGCCAAATTCCCGAATCACATCAATAACCTTTTGTTCGGGTTTTATGGCCATGCCGTTTTGGGTATAATACCCAAATTTAATGGTGTCACCAACAACCACTTTACCAGAATCTGGTTGTGCGGTTTGGGTCAATATATTTAGAAACGTGGTTTTTCCCGTGCCATTTTTTCCTATAATGCCGGCACGTTCTCCTTTTTGAAACGTGTATTCAAATTTATCTAAAATGGTTTTGTCAGGAAATGATTTTGATACTTTATGGAATTCCAGAATCTTACTGCCTAAACGTTCCATGTTCAGTTCTAGTTGTACTTCGTGATCGTTTCGGCGTTGGTGCGCACGGTGTTTGATGTCTTGAAAATCGTCAATTCTGGATTTGGATTTTGTAGTCCTAGCCTTGGGCTGTCGGCGCATCCAATCCAGTTCTTTTTTGAACAATTGTTTAGCTTTACCGGTTTCTACAGCTTCTTGTTCAATCCGGGCATCCCGTTTTTCAAGATAATAGGAATAATTGCCTTTATAGCTGTAAAGCTGGCCTTCATCCAATTCAATAATTTCATTACAAACACGTTCCAAAAAATAGCGGTCGTGAGTGACCATAAAAAGCGTGATGTTTTCTTTGGCAAAAAATGCTTCCAGCCACTCGATCATTTCCAGATCCAAATGGTTGGTAGGCTCATCCAAAATCAGTAAATCGGGTTTGTTGATAAGTGCGTTTGCTAAAGCCAATCGTTTTTTTTGCCCACCAGATAGTGTGCTCACTTTTTGGTGCAGTTCTTCAAGTTTTAATTTGAAGAGTATTTGTTTGTAAAGCGTTTCAAAATCCCAAGCTTGATAGCGTTCCATAGCTTCAAAAGCTTTTTGGTACACATCCGCATCTTCGGGATTTAAAAGGGCTTTTTCATAATTGGAAATCACTTTTAGAATAGGATTGTCGCTCGCAAAAATAGTTTCTTCCACTGTCAAGTTGCCATCAAATTTTGGGTCTTGTGATAGAAAAGAAACCTTAACGTCCTTTCTGTAAATCACGTTGCCAGAATCAGCGGTATCATCACCAGAAAGAATGTTCAAAATAGAGGTTTTTCCCGTACCGTTTTTTGCCACAAAGGCTATTTTTTGGTCTTTATGTACGCTAAAGGAAATATCTTCAAAAAGCGTGAGCTCTCCGTAAGATTTTGATATGTTTTCAACAGTTAAATAATTCAATGCTAAATTTTTTTACAAAGAACGTACAAAAAACCAAAAAAAACGACAGGAGTTTTATTATTCACGGCGAAAAACTATATTTGTGACAAATCAATTCCCCAAATGACAAAACAATCATTTTTATTTTTTTTATTGACAATCAGTGTTTTGTGTAGCTCGTGCATTACAAATAAAGATGTTGTTTACTTGCAGGATAAGGGTACCATTGCCAATGATTCTATATTGATAAAAGAATTATCAAAGCCATACAGGGTTCAGGTCAATGATATTTTGAGCATTAACGTGAAGGCTTTAGATAATGAACTTACGGCTATTTTTAATCCCGTAACAACAAACAATGTTGGCGGAGGACAAGGTCAGTCTGCATTATATTTTAATGGATTTACTATTGATTTGCATGGTAATATCAAGTTTCCCATTTTAGGCGAAATCAATGTTTTGGGCTTTACCATCAAAGAGATTGAAGAGAAAGTTAAAGAAGAATTGATAAAGCAGTATTTTAAGGAAACAGCCGAAATTTTTGTCACAGTAAAATTGGCAGGTTTAAGATATACCACGGTAGGTGAGGTTGGCACAGGCGTTCATACCTTGTTTCAAGACCGTGTGAATATTATTGAGGCCTTGGCAAATGCTGGAGATATAGATCAAACAGGGGACAGAAAAGATGTTCTGGTCATCAGGCAATATCCAGACGGACAAAAAATACACCATATTAATTTAACAGACATTGCAGCCATGCAATCGCCCTATTATTACATACAGCCCAATGATATTATTTTGGTGAAACCTTTAAAACGTAAAGCCTTAGGAGCGGGCCAAACAGCTATTCAAAATATTACGACCATAGCGTCTATTTTATCGGTATTGGTATCTACTTATTTTTTAACTCGAAATCTCTAATTCCTAAAATTATGACAGAAGAATTTGAAGTTTCAGAGTCTAATTCAGCTTCAGCATTCGACATTAAGAAGTTTTTGTTCCGCGCATTAAGCTATTGGAAGTGGTTTTTGTTACTTCTGGCTATTGGCGTCTTTGTCGTCTATCAACAAAATATACGGGAAGAGTTTTCATATCGATTAGGTACTAAGATTTCTATTGAGGATGATAGTAACCCACTCTTTACATCTAGTGCTAGTTTAACCTTCAATTGGGGCGGTGTGACCTCTAAAATACAAACCATGGTAGTGATTTTGAAATCAAGGTCGCATCATGAAAAAGTGGTGGATAGACTAGAGTTTTACAAAAGTTACTTGAAGCAAGGGCGTTTTAGGATGCAGGATATATATAAATCAGCGCCTTTTAGGTTCGACCACGATTATAATTCACCACAATTGTTAAATACTCCAATAAAAATTACATTTTTAAGTGCAGATACTTTTGAATTGGAAGTGGAATTTTTAGGGCCACAGGCGTCCGCACAAAACTATTTGACCAAGGATATATCTCGTGTTGATGTGCCTGTTGGGATTTTTAAAAAGCAGTTTAAAGTAGGCGAGGCCATTGCCTTGCCTTTTTTAAAGGGAAATGTGTTTGTTCCAGAAAACCGTACGGCAAGTATTGGCGAGCCCTTTTTTCTTCAGTTTGGTAGTTTTAATGGAGTCGTGTCCAGTTATCAAGCAAGAACAACTGTTGTAAGCACGGGCAATTCGCCCATTCTTGATATTTCACTCATTGATAAAAATACCGTAAAAATTGTTGATTATCTTAATGAAGTAGTGGCCGTTTTAAGTGAAGATCAGTTGGATCGGAAAAACCTATACGCCACCAACGCCATTAAATTTATAGATGAGCAGATTTCAAGGGTTAAGGGCGAAATGTCTGATAATGCCGAAGCACTTAATAATTACAGAAAGGAAAAAAAGATTTATACGCTGGACAATGAAAGCGTCCTGCTAAACGATAGATTTCTTGCGTTGGATGCACAAAAAGAATCTATTGATAGGCAGCAAAATTACTATGCCAATCTCAAAAATTATTTATTGACCAGCAATACGTTTACAGAAGTACCGGCACCATCTATTGCCGGGATTGAGGACAGTAATATTTTGGCCAATGTTTCCAAAATAAATGAACTTTCAGTGCGTAAATCGAAATTGCAATATTCCGTGCGCAGCGATGCCTCTATTTTTGATGATTTGAACCGACAAATTGAAGGTCTGAAAAACGTGCTATTAGAGAATATCAGTTCGGTTACCAATGTTTTGAAAAAGGAATTGGAAACCGTAAGCTACAAGCTTGGTGAGGTTGAATCTCAATTTGAAAAGTTGCCCGAAGACCAACAAAAACTTATTACCATCAAGCGGCAATATTCATTAAGTGAACAAACCTATAATGTGTTTTTGGCAAAACGCGGTGAGGCCGAAATCATCAAAGCCTCAAATGTCTCCGATATATTGGTCATTGACCCTGCAAAAAATACAGGTGCCACTGTTTTGGGTAGAAACCTGAATGTACGTTATGTTTTTGCGTTTTTTATCGCGTTATTTATTCCGTTAATGATCGCTTTCGTATTAACATTTTTAGATAATAGCATACATAGCCCCATGGATGTGGAAAAATTATCTACCATTCCGCTTTTGGGCGTTATTGGTAAAAATAAGTTGGATAACAATTTGGTAGTCCATAGAAAACCTAAATCTGCGGTTGCCGAAGCCTTTAGGGCGGTTCGGTCCAATTTGCAATATTTTTATAAAGAACATGACGCTAATGCTACAAAAACCATTATGGTTACCTCTTCGGTAAGTGGTGAGGGTAAAACGTTCTGTTCCATTAATGTGGCAACGGTGTTTGCGCTAAGCGGAAAGAAAACCATATTGATAGGTTTGGATTTGAGAAAACCAAAGATTTTCGGTGATTTTAAAATTAAGAACGACGTAGGGGTGGTAAACTATTTAATAGGCCAGCAACCCTTGGAAAACGTGGTTCAAACTACAGATGTAGCACATTTGGATGTGATCACGGCAGGACCTATACCGCCAAATCCTTCAGAACTGTTAATCAATGAAAAGCTGAGTGAACTCATAACGATTTTAAAAACAAAGTACGATTATATTGTGTTGGATACGCCCCCGATAGGTTTGGTGGCAGATGCTTTAGAGCTGTTGGAGTATGTAGATGTCACGCTTTATGTGCTTAGGCAGGATTATACCAAAAAAGGCATGCTTAATTTGATTAATGAGAAGTATAAAACCAAACAGATAAGAAACATCAGTTTGATTTATAATGGTTATGACCAAAAAGCAAAATACGGTTACGGCTACGGCTATGGCTACGGTTATGGCTATGGTTATGGAAATTATGCCAATGGCTATCATGATGATGGTAATGAAAAATTGGGATTCTTTGGTAAATTGAAAAATATATTAAAAAAGAAATAATATACCTATTGATATTGGGGATTTGATGCGGATTTAATTGGGAAAATGATGAGAACATTACTTTTAACAGCTATAGAAGCTGCCATAGAAGCAGGAGCAGAAATAATGAAAATCTATGCTGATGATTTTGAAGTGCTTTTGAAACCAGATGATTCTCCGTTGACTAGTGCTGATAAAAATGCCAATGAAGTGATTAATGCCCATTTGAAAAAAACGGCATATCCCATTATTAGCGAAGAAAACAAACAAATAGCCTACGATATAAGAAAAACATGGGATGTTTGTTGGATGGTGGACCCTTTGGATGGTACCAAGGAATTTATAAAACGTAACGGAGAGTTTACCGTGAACATAGCACTCATCAAAAACAATGAACCTGTTTTAGGGGTTATTTATGTGCCAGTATCCAAAAATCTGTATTATGCCATGGTTTCAGAAAATAAAGCCTTTAAGAGTATGTTAAATAATCATGGTTTTACTGAAGAAGTATTTCAAAATAGTATAGAAATCACACCCGAAAAAGTAACGAACAATCAAATCAAAATAGTAGGAAGCCGTTCGCATAAAAGTGAAGAAACCGATGCTTTTGTTCAAGATTTAGAGGCGCAAGGCAAAAAAATAAGCTTTCTTTCTAAAGGGAGTTCGTTGAAATTTTGTTTAGTGGCAGAAGGACAGGCAAATTTATACCCTAGGTTTGCACCAACCATGGAGTGGGATACCGCTGCGGGCCATGCCATTTGCACTGCAGTAGGTTTGAAAGTTATACAGGCTGAAAATGGCAAAGCATTGCATTACAATAAGGAAAATTTGTTAAACCCTTATTTTGTGGTTCAGTAACTCATTATGAAAAATAATAAAAAGCAGGATTACACTATTGGCAGAGACGATAGGGCATTTTTAAATAAGCACAAACCTTGTTTGGTTTGGTTTACTGGCCTGTCGGGTTCCGGTAAATCTACCATTGCCAATTTATTGGAAAAAGAATTATATAAACAAGGCATTCATACCTATAGTTTGGATGGCGATAATTTAAGGCGTGGACTCAATAAAGACTTGCTATTTTCAAAAGAAGATCGTATAGAAAATTTAAGGCGTACCGCAGAAGTTGGTAAATTGTTTTTAGATGCGGGATTGGTGGTCATTGCAGCGTTTATTTCACCTTATAATAAAATACGAGAGGCCATAAAGACGATTGTTGGAAGCGATTATTATATAGAAGTTTTTGTGAACACACCTTTAGAGGTTTGTGAGCAACGTGATATTAAAGGATTATATAAAAAAGCACGAACGGGTGAAATTAAAAATTTCACAGGTATCAGTTCGCCTTTTGAAATCCCTGTAAACCCAACCATTGAAATACAAACTGTTCATGAAAGTCCGCAGCAGGCGGTTGCTAAAATTTTAGCGGTTATAAAAAGTAAAATAAATTAAGGTTAGACAATACTAATGCAACTAGAAACCAGAATATATCAGAAGGAAAGCAATTTAAAGCTAGGCAAGCTTTTGAAAGAAAGTGCCAAAGATTTATTTGGCTCCCATTTTCTGGCCAAGCAACTGGCAACTAGGGATATTAAATCGCAATACAGGCAATCTTATTTGGGGATTATTTGGGCTTTTATTATGCCTGTGACGTCGGCTTTGGTTTGGATATTTTTAAATTTAACAGGAACTGTCAGGCTTTCAGACACTGGTGTGCCATACCCTGTATATGCATTTTCTGGTACTTTAATATGGTCTATAATAACTGAGGCAATTAATTCTCCTACTATTAGCACAAAAGCAGCTAAAGGCATCATGTCCAAAATAAATTTTCCTAAAGAGGCTTTGATCCTATCAGGGATTTACAAACTTCTCTTTAATAGTTCTATAAAAGTAATGCTCTTAGTGGTTTTTATTTTTGTTTTTGGTGTTGGGTTTCATTGGTCATTGTTGTTATTTCCTTTTGCGATATTGGCCGCAATATTATTTGGCACCACCTTAGGGTTGTTTATAACACCGATAGGCTTGATTTATAATGATATTGCGAAAATCATAAGCATGGGCTTAAGTTTTTTAATGTACATAACGCCTGTGGTATATGCCATTCCTAAAACAGGCTTGATGAAAACCATTATGGAAATAAACCCATTTACGGCTTTGATTTTAACATCACGTGATTTAGCTTTGGGCACAACGCCCGAGTATTTGGGCTATTTCTTTTGGATTTTTGCAGTTAGCTTTGCCTTGTTTTTTGTAGGCCTTTTATTTTATAGAATATCCATTCCCATCATTGTTGAACGTTTAAGTGCCTAAGATGAAAGAGAACGAGGTATTGGTAAAAGTAGAAGGGCTCTCCAAAAAGTTCTGTAAAGATTTAAAGACTAGCTTGTGGTATGGTGTCAAGGATTTGGTTACCAATATCCGAGGCAATAAAAACGAACGCTTGTTGCGTAATAAAGAGTTTTGGGCAGTAAAAAACATTAATTTTGAACTCCGCCGTGGCGAATGTTTAGGCTTGATAGGGCATAATGGTGCAGGAAAATCTACCTTACTGAAAATACTGAATGGATTGATTAATCCAGATGCCGGTAAAGTAACTATTAAAGGAAGGGTTGGAGCGCTTATTGAACTGGGCGCAGGTTTTAACCCCATCATGAGCGGGAGGGAAAATATTTATAACAATGGTGCCGTATTAGGTTTTACAAAAAAAGAGATAGATAGTAAAGTTGAAGAAATCATTGATTTTTCTGAAATACGTGAGTTTATTGATATGCCCGTACAGAATTATAGTTCAGGTATGAAAGTGCGTTTGGGCTTTGCCGTAGCGGCGCAAATGGAACCCGATGTTTTAATAATAGATGAGGTCTTAGCTGTTGGAGATTTAGGTTTTGTATTAAAATGTTTTAAAACCATAGATACCATTTTGCCCAATACGGCTATGGTATTTGTAAGCCATAGTATGCCAATGGTTTCCCGTATTTGTAGCCAGGTTATTTTGATGGAACATGGGAAAACGCAATTTCAAGGTAAAGATGTAGGGAAAGCTATTGACCTATATTATACGCGTTTTGCTCAAAATGAGAGTAATGTGATTTTTACGGATGACTCTGTTACTTTACAAAAAATAGAGATTTTAAGCCCCCTCAATGATTTGGGTATAAATTATTTAGGTTGGTGTGATGATTTTGAGATAGAGTTAATTTTTAATAATATAAAATTAAAAGAACTACCTTTAATTGAGGTCACTATTTATGATAAAGAGCAAAGGGAAGTAGCAAGATTTACTCATCAATATGAGAAAAAGACTTTTAATAAAGGACTTAATTTAATATCTATAAAGCATAAAAAAATTCAGCTATCTAAAGGTCTTTATTCTTTGAGTTTAACTATTAATAAGGATTATAATAAAAATCCACTTTTAAGAATGAATAATATTATTTCGTTTCAAATAACCCATAACCGTGAAGTATGGTCTCCTTTTTTACTTGATTCAAATTTAGAATTAAAAAGTTTATAGTTTAATTTTTTTAATGGTTTATAAAACAAACTAATGATAAACGTAACTAAAACATTTTTACCATCCCAAGAAGCGTATAACGTTATTTTAAAACGTGCTTGGGACAAAAACTGGATAACCAATCGCGGTGTTTTGGTTGATGAATTAGAAAATGAATTAAAAGCGTATTTACAAGTGCCTCATTTAATTGCTATGGCAAATGGTACATTGCCTTTACAAATAGCTATTAAAGCCTTGGGGCTTAAAGGAGACATTATTACCACGCCATTTAGTTACGTTGCCACAACTTCCAGTATTGTTTGGGAAGGTTGTAAACCTGTATTTGTTGATATTCATCCTGATTATTTAACAATTGATGAAACTAAAATTGAAGCCGCTATTACGCCAGAAACATCAGCCATATTAGCAACACATGTATTTGGGAATCCTTGCAATATTGAAGCTATAGAATCCATTGCCCAAAAGCATCAACTAAAAGTCATTTATGATGCGGCACATTGTTTTGGGGTAACATATAAGAATCAATCTATTTTTAATTATGGAGATGTAAGTACTTGTAGTTTTCATGCTACCAAGCTATTTCATACAGGCGAAGGTGGTTGCTGTATTACAAATAAAAAGGAGCTACATGATAAATTATTTTTTAAACATAACTTTGGGCATGATGGTCCAGGGAATTATGCTGGAGTAGGCATAAATGCTAAAATGAGCGAACTCCATGCAGCAATGGGTTTAGCGGTATTGCCATATATAAATGAATTATTAAACGATAGAAAAAAAATATCCAATTTATATGATGAATGTTTCAAGAATTCAAATTTAAAAACTTTAAAGATTAGAGAGTTTGCACAATGGAATCATAGTTACTATCCTGTAATTTTAGAGAGTGAGACTATTTTACTTGAATTAATGAAGCTTTTAAGTGAAAACGAAATAAACACTAGAAGATATTTTTATCCATCGTTGGATACTTTAAATTATGTTTCCGAGGCAGTTGTTCCTATTTCTAATACAATTGCTAAGCGTATTTTGTGTTTGCCAATTTATAGAGGTCTATCAATACAAGAAGTTGAAAAGATCGCTAGTTTAACAAAAAGAGTAATAGACTAAAATGGAAGTTTTTTTTTGGAACAAACCAATTTTTATTCTTGGAAACCCAAGGTCTGGCACCTCATTACTTAGGTTGATGTTAGATAGCCATAATGACATTTGCATTCCACCCGAATCGCATTTTTTTTTATGGTTAGAATCCAAGTTCGGTCGTTGGGACATGAATCATATGGATGCATATCTTGAAGATTTGTTTAATGCCACTAAATTCGAGACTTGGAATTTAGACAAATCAGCTTTAAAAGAGTTTTTAGTTGCTAGGGATATTAAAAGCTATGCGCAGTTAAACAGTTTGGTTTACTATTATTATGCTATAACCAAAAAACGACAAATTACTTTTTGGGGAGATAAAAATAGTTTGTGGGTTGATAAATTGCCCCAAATTATTAAGCATTATCCAGATGCTTTTTTTATACACATTATTAGAGATGGTAGAGATATAGCATGCTCATACAAAGCATTGAATTCAAAAAAAATGGATTCAAAATATGCGCCAAAGCTCCCTAATAATGTTAAGGAAATTGCCGAAAAATGGTCTAATAGTGTGGAAGGAATTGAAGGTTTTCTTCAAAAAATAGACTCTAATAAGAAGGTTCAAATTTATTATGAAGATTTGTTAAGCGCACCAAAGGTAACATTGCAGAAAGTTTTGGATATTCTGAATTTAGAATTTTTAGAGGCTCAAACAAAATACTACCTTAAAAAGAAAAACGATATTGAGCCAGAAGCATTTTTTGCTTGGAAGGAAAAGCTAACTCAGCCACTAGATAATTCTAACGTAGGTAAATACAAAAAGGAGCTTACTGTTAATGAAATTAATGATTTTAATAGGTTGGCCGAAACTACTTTGTTAAAACATGGTTATTTATGAAAGACTCCAAAGCATACTATAATAGCATAGCGAATATATACGATGAGCAAACCAAACAGCGCATAGCGTATTTGGATGCCGTTGATAATATTATAATAGATGATAGAAGTAAAAGTCAAATAACTAATTATTTAGATATTGGCTCAGGAAATGGAAGAAGGGGGCTTAAAATAGCAAAAGCCTTGAATATTGATAATCTGTTTTTATTGGATAATAGCGATAAAATGCTAAAAGGTTTCAGCCCTTTAGATAATGTTAAAACGGTAGATGTTTCGATTTTTGATTTTAATACAGATAAAAAATTTGATTTCATAACTTGCTTATGGAATGTTATTGGGCATTTTCCATCAAAAGAAACAATGCTGATATTTTTTTCTAAAGTAAATGACTTACTTTCAGATAAAGGTGTTTTTATTTTTGATGTTAATAACAGATATAATGCCAACCACTATGGTCATAAAAGCGTTATGATTAATATGCAAAAAGATTATGAAAACATAAAAGATGCAGGTTGGTTTATCCTCGGAAATGATGAAAATAAAACCCAGGTTTATGTGCATTCTCCTTTTGATATACATAATTATTTAAAATATTCAGGTTTGGCTTTGGACACTGTTTTTTATGTAGATTATAAAACAGGACACATTAAAGAATCGTTTTTAGAAGGCCAATTAGTTTATAAATTAAGAAAAAAGAAGTAATAATGCCCAAACCCTTAGTTAGTGTCCGTTTGATGGTTTATAACAATGAACCCTATATAAAAGAAACCATTGAAGGCATACTGATGCAAAAAACTGATTTTTTAGTTGAGGTTGTTGTGGGCGATGATTTTTCAGAGGATAGAACACCTAGCATTATTAAGGAATATAAAAACACAGACAACATCTATTTTAATATTTTACAAAGAGAGGTTGGAGGTGAGTATTGGACAGAAAGAAAGAAACTTGGCAGGTTGTATAATTTTATAAATATTGTTGATAATTGTGAAGGGAAATACATTGCCTTATTAGATGGTGATGATTATTGGACAGATTCTTTAAAATTACAAAAGCAGGTTGATTTTATGGAAGCTAACACAAATTATAATTACTGTGGACATAAATCGAGTAGAAGTTTTAAAGGGGCAATAACAAAAATGCCCTTAGAAATTGCGGAATTTAGTTTTAAGGAATTAGTATTTAAAAATTGTTTGAATTCAGCTACATTGTTTTTTAGAAAATCTGCCATACAAAATATACCTGATTATTTTACAAGTATTTCTACTGGAGACTGGGCTTTGCAGTTAATTGCTATAAGAAACAGTAAAGCTTTTGTTTTGGAAGATTATATGAGTGTTTATAGGGAACATGAGCAAGGGTTATGGAGTAGCATGGGGAATGAAGAAAAATGTATGCGAGGTGTCAAAATGCTCGAGACTTTTAAAGAGTTTTATCCTGACAAGCATTCACATAAACTAATTAAATCTGCTATTCTTGAAAGAAAAAAAACTTTTGGCTTAATTAAAAAGTCTTTTTTAAATAAGCTTTTATTTAAAATTAAATCGAAATTAAAAAAAACATTCAGTTGAAAGACTTTACAAAAATATCATTTTCGATTAATAACTTAGATCGATATAGTATTAGAAGTGCTATTTTTAAAGCTTTAAAAGAAGTCTTGCCTTTGTTTTCTGATGATTTACTCGACATAGGTTGTGGTAAGATGCCTTATAAAGAGTATGTTTTAGAAAACTCTAAGGTTAAAAATTATGTAGGTTTAGATATAGAAGATGCATTAATTTATGATGCAGAAATACAACCAGACTATACATGGAACGGTAAACAAATGCCTTTTGAAAACAATAGTTTTAATTGTGCCTTTGCAACCGAAGTTTTGGAGCATTGCCCAGAACCAGAACTCGTTTTAAAAGAAGTGTTTAGAGTTTTAAAGCCAAATGGAGTATTCTTTTTTACGGTACCATTTTTATGGAATTTACACGAAGTACCCCATGATGAATATCGATACACACCGTTTTCGTTACAACGGCATTTAAATAATGCTGGATTTAAAGAAATAAATATAAAACCGACAGGGGGTTGGCATGCATCTATGGCACAAATGTTAGGATTGTGGGTAAGAAGAAGTCCTATGACTAAAAAAAAGAGGAAGTACTTGTCTATAATACTGAAACCAATTATTGGTTATTTAATAAAGAAAGATAAAACGGATAATATAAAATTTTCTGAAGGACAAATGATAACAGGATTGTACGGAATTGCAAAAAAATGAATAATAAAAAATTGAACACAGCCCTTTTTATACCAGGAAAAACACCGTATTCCGAAACGTTTATACAAGTGCATAAAAACCATCTTGAAGGCCATGTTTTTTGTTATTATGGAAAATTTGAAAATATTAAACTAGAAAATCACAAGCCTTTACGTACAAGGTTTCAAGGATATTGCTTAAAACTTAAATCTAAATTTTTCAAAAAAGAAACACATAGTGCTTGGTCAACCTTTGTTCTGCAATCTTTAAAAAAGCATAAAATAGACCGTATTTTAATAGAATATGGTACACATGCACATGGGCTTTTACCTGTTTTAAAAGCAAGTAATATACCTGCTATAGTTCATTTTCATGGATATGATGCCAGTATTACAGACGTTATAAAAAAATGCAATGCCTATAAACAGGTTTTTTTATATGCTTCAAAAGTTATTGCGGTTTCAAGAGTTATGGAGCACGCGCTTTTAAGTTTGGGGTGTCCAAAAGATAAATTGATTTATAATGTTTACGGCCCACGAAAAGATTTTGAATATGTAGTTCCAGAATATAGTAAAAAGCAATTTTTGTCCGTTGGTAGATTTACGGACAAAAAAGCACCTTATTATACCATTATGGCTTTTAGTAAAGTGGTAGATAAACATCCTAGTGCTAAATTATTAATGGCTGGAGATGGCACGTTATTAAGTACTTGCAAAAATATAGTTAAGCAGTTAAAATTAGAAAACAATGTTATTTTTCTGGGAGTCATTAATCAACAAGCCTATATAAATTTATTAAAGGAATCTTTAGCTTTTGTGCAACATTCTATAGTTGCCGAAAATGGAGACTCTGAAGGCACACCGTTATCCATTTTAGAAGCTAGTATAGCAGGTTTACCTGTTATATCCACATACCACGCAGGCATACCAGATGTTATAGAACACAATAAAACCGGATTGCTTAGCAAAGAGCATGATTTAGAAACCATGGGTTTAAATATGCTGAAACTTTTGGATGATCCAGAATTGGCAAAACAATTGGGACAAGCAGGAAAAGAACATGTGACAAATAATTTTAATATGGATTTGCATATAAAAAATCTTGATAAAATACTTCGTAACGCAACCATGCCAAATGCTAAAATAGTGTAGAATGAAAAAGCTATTAAAAAAAATCATTCCCAAAACCATACTTCAAAAATATGGTAAGTATAAAAAAGGTAAAATTACCAAACCATATAGTGGTAAAGGTGTGGTTTGTCCAATCTGTAGTTCAGAGTTTAAATATTTTGCACCTTATGGGGTTTCACCAAGGAATAACGCCAAATGTTACACTTGTGGTTCTTTGGAAAGGGATAGATTGTTATGGAACTATTTTCATGAAAAAGTACCTTTTTTCAAAAATAATACAAAAGGCAGGGTATTGCACTTTGCACCAGAAAAAGTTTTTTATCAATTGCTCGACGCTAATAAGCATATTGAATATGTGCCCTGCGATTTAATTCCAGAACGTTTCAAATTTGTTAAAAATACACCAATAACAAAGGCAGATATTACTAACATTCCTTTTGAAGACAATACCTTTGATTTTATTATCTGCAATCATGTTTTAGAACATATTCCAGATGATTCTTTGGCTATGGCGGAGTTGTTTCGGGTTATGAAAAAGGGGGGACAGGGTATTTTTCAAGTTCCAATAGATTATGACAGAGAGGTAACATACGAAGATTTTTCAATTACAACACCCGAAGGTAGAGAAAAGGCTTTTGGGCAAAATGACCATGTAAGATGGTATGGTTTAGACTATAAAAACAAGTTAGAAGATTCAGGGTTTAAAGTAGATGTTGATGATTATGTAAAAAGTTTTTCGCCTAAAGAATTAAAAAAATATGGCTTTGTTTCCACAGAACTAATTTATAATTGTAGCAAGTAAAACATGAAGTCGCTTGTATCCATAATAATTCCAACTTTTAATAGAGCGGCATTAATTGAGGCTACACTAAACAGTATTTTAAATCAGAGTTATTCTAATTGGGAGTGTTTAGTTATTGATGATGGTTCAACCGATAACACGATAGAAATACTAACGGCCTTTTGTGATAATGATGCAAGGTTTAAATATTATGAACGCCCCAAAAATAGACCAAAAGGCGCTAATGCTTGCAGGAATTATGGGTTGGAATTAAGTAATGGAACTTTTATAAATTGGTTTGACAGTGATGATTTGATGCTGCCTAATAAGCTATTGCTTCAAGTAGCACAATTAGAAAAATCTAGCTTGAATTATTCGATTTGCCAAACAGAACGCTATGATATAATTGAAAATAAATCTTTAGGATTACGGAGTGATGCTATACACTCAAAGGATATTCTAAATGATTATATTATGTTTAAAATATTTTGGATGACTGGTGCGCCTTTATGGCGTAAAGACTTTTTAAACCAAAATAAATTTTGCTTTGATGAAGCACTTCAGCAATCACAAGATTATGATTATCATATAAATATAATAGCCAAAGATGCTTGTTACGAAGTCATTAATGCCCCATTGATGAGGTTGTGCAAACATGAATCCAATATGTCAAATAATTTATTTGATGATTCATTAAAAATATACTCAAATATTAAATCCAGATACAAAGCTCTATCAAATCATTTAGAACTTTTAAATACAGAGACTAAAGTTTTCTTATTAAAAAAACAATTTGAATTTTATAGAAAAGGGATTATTAATTTACATTGGAATGATACGCTAAAAGCCTACCTGCTACTATGTAAATCCTATCGTTTAGTGAGTACAAAAGTTAGAGCAAGATATACGAACCCAATTAAATGGCTTGTTGGAAGTTTAACTTATAAATTGATTGGCAAAGGAGAGCGATTCTTAAAATTACCACCTTTATGAATTATAAAGTCAGTATAGCTATTTGTACTTACAATCGGGCCGATCTGCTAAAAAAGTGTTTGGATTCATTATTGTTTCAAATAAACACAAAGGATGTTGAGGTGCTTGTAGTTGATAATAACTCCACGGATTCTACCCAAACTCTAGTAGAAGCCTATCGAGAACGACATCCTTATTTAAAATACATTTTTGAACCGAAACAAGGGCTTTCTGTAGCACGTAATGTGGCATGGCAACAATCAAAATCTGAATGGATTGCTTATTTGGACGATGACGGCATACCGCACAACAACTATATAGAGCGTTTGCTTTATGTTATTAATAATCACGATTTTGATTGTTATGGAGGGATGTATTATGCTTACTATAAAGATAAAAGGCCTAAATGGATTTCAGAAAGTTTTGGAACTAAAGAGCTAATTATACCTTCAATTGGATTGATTGATAAAAATACACTTTCAGGTGGGATATTTAATATCAAAAAAACTGTTTTAGAAGCGGCTGGAGGTTTTAAGGAAAACTATGGCATGACAGGTGCTAAGGTAGCTTATGGCGAAGAAAGTGAATTACAATATCGTGTTAGAGCTGCGGGTTATAAAATAGGGTTTGATCCAGATTTAAAAATGGATCATATTGTTGCAGGCTATAAACTTACTTTGGGTTGGCAATTAAAACGTGAATACGCTCTATTTAGAGATAGTCCTCGGTTACTAAGATGTGATAAAACATATCCTAAATTGTTTAAATCATTTTTATACGCCACATTTCGAAGGCTCCCTAAGCTAATTGGACGGTTTATAGTACGGAAAGATTATTACTGGCAAAATTTAATTTTTGATTATTTAAAGCCAATGATAGAAGTTTATGGAACCATGCACAACCCCTTGAATAAAGTTTAATTATGGAAGATGCAGTATCTATTATAATCCCTATATATAATCGAGAGGCATTGATTGTGGAAACGCTTAACTCCATTGTGTCTCAAACCTATCAAAACTGGCAATGTATTATTGTAGATGATTGCTCTACAGATAATACTTTTAATGTCTTAAAAGAGTTTGTAGCAAAAGACAAACGTTTTTTTGTATTTCAGCGCCCTAAAACAAAACCAAAAGGCGCAAATGCTTGTAGAAATATTGGATTAGAAAAAGCCAAAGGTGATTATGTGGTGTTTTTTGATAGTGATGATTTAATGACGCCAAACCACTTAGAAATAAAAGTAAAAGGCATACAAGAAGACAACTTTGATTATGTAATTACTAAAACCAAATATTTTAATCTTATCACAGATAAATTAGATTATTGTTATAAGTTTAATCTGTATGAGTTAACCCCGTATAATTATGTAGCACAACATATTAATTGGTTAACTTTAGACGTTTGTATTAAAAGAGAATTAGCTCAGTCTATTGAATTTAACGAGGCATTACAATCTGGACAAGAGTATAATTATTTTTCTAAATTGGTTCATCAATCTTGTAAAGCAAAATACATAGATGTAGAAGTGTCACTACGTCGATATCATGAAAATTCTACAAGATCCCAATTAAATTCAAAGCAAAAAAAAAATAAAGGCAGGTTTCTATCAGCTTGGCTAACATATAAAGACTTAAAGCCAATTGCCGAAAAAAGAACATCTATAAAACTCATTAAAAATGCGGTTGTGCTGGTGTATGATAGTAAGGCTATTTTAACCCATGATATTTTTTTCTTTAAGCAAGCAGTGTTTTCTGAATTGGGTATTAAAAAAGGTATATATTTTTTGTTGATGCTAATTAGTTTAAAAACTTTTAATAAAGGCTATTGGTTTAAAAAGCAAATACAGAAAGAAAAATAGTGATATTTTTAATCTATAACCTTCAATTTAATTCCGTTAAATAAAATCTTCATTGTATATTGCTAGTGAAAATAAAAGTATGCATCAGCAATCATTAATTTCCATAATTATTCCAACTTATAACCGCGCACATTTAATAGGCGAAACATTAGATAGTATTGTAGCTCAGACATATACTAATTGGGAGTGTATTGTGGTAGATGATGGGAGTACGGATAAAACTAATATTGTGTTGGCTGCATATTGCGAAAAGGATAAACGATTTAAATATCTTAAAAGACCAGATAATTACAAAAAAGGAGGTAATGGTGCTAGGAATTATGGTTTTGAAATATCAAAAGGGGATTATATAAATTGGTTTGATAGTGATGATATTATGCACCCAGAAAAGCTTGAAATTCAGTATAATTTAATAAAACAAACCAATAGTAATTTTGTCACCTGTCAATCAATTGTTTTTAAAAACAATATTAGTAATTTGTTAAAATTGAATAGCGAATCAATTTTTTCAGAAAATATTTTTAGTGATTATCTGACTAAAAAAGTGTCGTGGTTAACCCAAGCGCCATTGTGGAGTAAGTTGTTTTTAAGCTCATTAGATTATTTATTTGATGAAAATTTAAGAGCTGGACAAGAATGGGAGTTTCATTCAAGGGTATTGTTAAACTATCCAGACTATAGCTATACCAATGAAAGGCTTGTTTATATAAGACAGCATGATAGCAGTATCTCTTATAGTAAGAAAGCAGAAGTTTTTAGAGATATTAATTATGTAAAAGCAAGAATATTAATATATAATTTATTGAAAAATGCTAAAAGAAATATTAATGACAGAGCTTTTCTTAGTGAATTTATTTTATTCTATTTTACTAAATTTTTAATAAATAAGGATGTAAAGTCGGCTAGATTTATTTTATGCAAGTTTATTTTAATAAAGAACGATTTAGCTATTAAAAGGAAGACAATATTAATTTTATCATATTTATCATATTTAATTTTTGGTAAAGGATATGTTTTTTTAAGCAAATCAAAATAATTTATATATTGGAAAACTTAAAACAAGTATTAGTAGTCTTAGTTAATTATGGAGATGAACAATTGGAGTATTTACAGAAAGTTGTAAATGGGTTAAATACGTTTGTAAAATATGATATTACAATTATTGTTCAGTCAAATATACCTATAGATATAAAAGGAATAAAAAAGGTGAACATTGTTGCCTTAGAAGATTACCAACTACTACCATTAACTTGTAGAAAAGTGATATGGGATAATAAAGATAATTATGATATATTCCTATTCGGAGAGAATGATCATTTATTCCTTGAAAAGCACATAGACAAGCATTTGGAATATGAAAAAATACTTCCTGAAAATAGAATTTCTGGGTTAATACAATTTGAAGAAAATAATACGGGGCGATATTATCCTGGTTATCATTTACACTTTGATTGGATTTATGATTCTGTAGAAACATACGGTACTTATAAATTTGCTCATTTTACTAATACACATCAAGCAACTTTTATTTTAACAAAAAAACAATTATTAAAAGTTGGAGAGCAGTTTGATTTTAATTGTTTAGTAAAGGATTTACCGTTAAGTTTTATTGATAAAGTATTTAATAAATTTAAATCTTGGGTAGGTCTACCCTTAAAATATCCAAATAATTATAGCTTAAAATGCAAAGTGAATACAGATGTGTATGATTATGGAGGCATGAAAAAAATGATTTGTATTTCAGGGTTTGAAGATAATTTAATACATCATTTGCCAAATATTTATATTGATGGATTAAGAGGGCGAAATAAGTTTAGATCTGATTCTGATAGAATGGACGTAGCAATAAAAAAGCTTTTAGAAAAATAAATGATTCAATTCTCGTTAATAGTATTATCTAAAACAGACTCCATAGACATATATGAGATGAATAAACAATGCTTTAATACTTTTGTTAAAAGCGTAAAATATTCAGAAAGTACTTTTGAAATCATATTAATTGAAAGTAATGAAGAAGCTAAGTATGATTATTTAATCCCAAACTTAAAAATAATAACTCCAAAGGAAGATTTTAATTTTCATAAATTTTTGAATATTGGAATAAATGAAGCAACAGGCAATTACTATATATTAAGCAATAATGATGTTGTTTATTCTGAAAATTGGATAGATGCATTTAATAAAGCTAAAAAAAAGAATAAAAATATTCTTTCATTTTCGCCATACGATTCAAAATCAAATAAATTGCCAAAAAGTGTGGTACAAGAAAATGAGTTGGTGTTAGGTTATGAAATACAAAAACATCTTACAGGGTGGTGTATAATTACAGATGAAAAGGTATTTGATAAAATTAAAAAATTGGACGAACGTTTTAATTTTTATTATGCTGATTATGATTACGCAATGCAACTACAAAAATATAATGTACAGCATGCTTTGGTTACTAATGCAAAGGTAAGTCATTTGGAAAGTGTTTCGTACCATCAAGAAAATAGCATAAATTACGATCAATTACCTAAAGAAACTCCAAAATATCTAATAAAAGAAAACTGGACATGGGTTTTGAAAGACAAAAAAATGGTGGCTGGTCTAATTATGTTTCATAAAAAATGGGGAACGAGAAAATCAATCAAAATAAAATTGTTTATTGTGCTAAAATTGAAAATAATTGGTTTTGGGTTTTTAAATAGATTTATTTTAACATCTAAAAATTGAGTAATTGAAAAACATATATTTAATAACAGGCGGTGCGGGAAACGTAGGAAGTGCTTTGGCAACTAAACTAGCAGCAGATAGTAATAATTTAATTGTTATTGTAGATAACCTAACAACAGGAGCTTTGCATAAGGTGCCCAAACAGGACAATGTTATTTTTATAAAAAGCAATGTAAATAATTACAAGGATTTAGTGCCAGTATTTGGACGGTTCAATTTTGATTATGTATTCCATTATGCCGCTATGGTAGGGGTTGCAAGAACATTGGCCAACCCTATGGGCGTTTTGGAAGATATAGAAGGTATAAAAAATGTACTCTCTTTATCCAAAAACTCAGGAGTTAAGCGGGTATTTTATTCCAGTTCTTCGGAGGTGTATGGCGAGCCATTTGAGATTCCCCAAAACGAAAAAACAACGCCTTTGAACTCACGTTTGCCTTATGCTATTGTTAAAAATGTGGGCGAGGCTTTTTTTAAATCCTACCATCAAGAGTTTGGATTGGAATATACCATTTTTCGCTTTTTTAATACCTATGGGGCGAATCAAAGTGAGGATTTTGTGATACCCAAATTTTTAAAGTTGGCACTTAAACATGAACCCATTACCCTTTTTGGCGATGGGTTACAAACACGTTCGTTTTGTTATGTGGATGATACCGTTGAAACCTGTGTGAACGCCATAACAAACCCAGAATGTATCAATAATGTGATTAATGTGGGGAGCGATTTGGAACAAACCATTTTATCTTTGGCTCAACAAATTATTGGTATAACCAATTCTAAAAGTGAGATCATCCATTTACCAGCTTTAAAAGAAGGCGATATGGCTAGAAGGTGTCCGGACACATCAAAAATGAAGAAAATTTTAGGAAGGGATTTGTTGCCCCTTGAAGCAGGTGTTAAAAGATTAATGGATTTTTATGAGACAAGGAGATAACCCAAGCAACCATAAGGCAGCAGATAGCAGTAACGCTTTGCATCGTGTCATTATACCTATATTCATTCCACATGAAACAGAGTATTTTAAGGACGCTTTTCACATTTTTGAACTCTGTTTGTTTTCATTGAAAAAAACGACTTTAACAGCTATTAAAATTTCTGTAATCAGTAACGGTTCTTGCGACTCGGTAAATGAAAAACTCTATAAGTTTTTTGAAGCTGGCGACATAGACGAATTGATTATTGAGCGTGAAGGCATCGGGAAAATAAACAGCGTTTTAAAAGCCCTAAAAACTGCCGAAGAACGTTTTATAACCATTACAGATGCCGATGTGTTGTTTGATGATGGTTGGGAACAAGCAGTTTTGGATGTATTTCAAGCATTTCCAAAAGCTGGCGCGGTTTGTCCCACGCCCGTTTTCAGGAAGCATTTTCAATTAACCAGTAATATGTGGTTTAAATATTTCTTTTCGTCAAAATTAAAGTTTACGCCAGTCATAGATCCAGAATCCATGACCAAATTTGCCAATAGCATTGGGTGGCCCAGATTGGATGAAAAATTCAAAGACGTTATGGCGACCCTAAAAGCAAATAATGGTTTGGAAGCTATGGTAGGGTGTTCGCATTTTGTAGCCACCTACAAAAGAGAAGCGTTTGAGCAAATTCCTCAAAAAAACTCTGAATTTAAAATACGTGGCAATAGCGAATATCTTTATACCGATTTGCCGGTTATAAAACAAGGCGGCTACCGCTTGTCCACGGTAAAAAATCATGCCTTCCACATGGGCAATGTTTTGGAAGATTGGATGGAGATAAAATATAAAAGCTTAAAAAATAGACCAAAAGCGGAAGTAGGTGCCGTATTTAGTATTTTGAAACCGCCATTGATTGGTGCTGTTTTTACAGAGGCTTGTTTTAAATGGCTACTCGCTAAAAAAGGATTAAAAAGACACGTGCTCAAAAAAAAAGGATTGAACAATGCGCAAGTGAAAAATTTCATGGAATAATTGATAATCATCTACTTACTATCAGATGCTAATAATAGTATATGATTCATAGAAATATAATCGTTCATATAGGTTTACATAAAACAGGGACCACTTTTTTACAAAAACATGTGTTTCCAAAAATAACATCATTAACCATCATAAGGGCTTGGCATACACATAGGCAAATTACTGATATGGTTTTTAAAGAAACCGTTTTAATAACAGATGAGGGCATTTCTGGAGATCCGTGGAAGGGGCAGTATTTTGAAGAGTTCAAAAGAAATATATTGAAAATAAAGCACTTATATGGTGATGTGAAAATTATTTTTGGAATACGTAAGCATGATGCTTTTATTTTATCGCTTTACAAACAATATTTGCATCAAAAAGGTTACAAAGGTATAGAGCACATGTATAATACAAATGATACGGGAATTTTAAAATTGGACGATTTGTTTTTTAATGAACGGATACTGCTTCTTAAAAAAGAATTTACAAATGTTTTTGTTTATTCCCAAGAGTCATTAAAAGCAAAGCCTTCACGGTTTTTTAAAGCCTTATTTCAATTTATGCAAGTTACTACAGATTTAGGCTTGGAGACATTAAACAATAAAGAAGAAAATGTAGGGGTTTCTACCCAAGTTCAAATAAGTTGGTTGAAAAAAATGAATTATATAAATCATAAATTGTCAAAAACCTCTTTTTTGCCCAGCTTATATAATCCAAAATTCATAAAATATAAAATAACACCAAGGGATATTTGTCAAAACAGATTAAAGAATATGCAGTCTAAAAAATTTGAGCTGCCACTAGATTTAAAAAATCATATAAAATCATATTATGCAGAAGATTGGGAAAAGGCTATTTCTTATATAAATTACTGAATGATAAACAGATGATAGTTAATTTTGAAGTATAAAAGCATATATGCCATATTAAGATTTTAAACAAAGAATTTGAATTTTGATAACCATCATACTCACATATAGAAATCGAGATATAAACATTGCCAAAATATGTTTAAGTTCTCTTAAAGACCAAGTTAATAAAAATTTCAAGGTGGTTTTGGCAGATTATGGTAGCATGCCAACTTATAAAACGGATATAAAAAAACTAACTTCAGATTTTAATTTTAGCCACTTTATTTCTTGTGAAACCGAGCAGCAATTGTGGTGCAAATCAAGAGCCATCAACATCGCACTAAAACAATGCGAGACCCCTTATGTTTTTGTTGGCGATGTAGATATGGTATACCATCCAGAATTCATAAACACATTGAATACTGTAAAGAACGAGGCCCAAATCACATATTTTCAAGTGGGGTTTTTAAGTGAAACCGAATCAAAAACCAATAGCCATTTTGAAGATTACAAGATTGCTTTCAAATCTGATGAAGAAGCAACGGGAATGACTTTGTACCCTACGGAGGTTTTAAAATCCATTCATGGTTATGATGAGTTTTACCATGGTTGGGGCGCAGAAGATACTGATGTTCATATACGGTTGAAAAATGCAGGGTATCCTATCCATTTTTATTCAAAAGAAATTTTGATGCTTCATCAATGGCATCCTAAAAGCTATCGGAATAAAAATGATTTGGCACCATTCCATAGTATTTTAGAAAAGATAAACCACGACTATTTAAGGTTTTCAAAAAGCACCAATAAAATCAAGGCCAATTTGAATTTTCCATGGGGTGTTTATAATCCTTCTGATTATGAAGCTTTAAAAAAAATAGAAACAAGTTATAATTTAACCAATAAGGAGTCTGAAATAAAAGCCTTTATAAATAACGTTTTGGTTTCAGAAAAAAACAAAGTAGTTGAGGTCTTAATACAACCACACAGAGCATTCAAATCTATAAAACAACGTGTCAAAAAAATATTAGGAAGAAAAACAGTGTCGTTTTTAAGTATGGATACCGTAAATGATTTGCTTTTGGAAAGCATCATTACAAATTTAAGAGATAAAGCCCATCAGTTTCAATACGACTCAAAAAAACAAACCATTCATTTAATTATCAAATTATAACTGATATGAAAATACTTTTGGTATCTATGAATTCCATTCATTTTGTGCGCTGGACGCAACAGCTTGAAGATTCTGGACATGAAGTATATTGGTTTGATATTTTAGATGGTGGTAAAACAGCACAATTGCCTTGGGCTCATCAAATTACGGGATGGAAACAAAAATTCCCCAATTTAAAAGGCCGACATTTTTTAAAAAAAAATCTGTCTTATTTATATGAAAAGTCTAAA
>CAXBNH010000001.1:0-33643 GCA_963976905.1 uncultured Algibacter sp. | reverse complement strand
AATGCACTAAAGTACATAGTTTTAACTAATTTTGAGACCAATAAAACCAATCAAGGATATTAATTTATGCCAACCGTTGTTTTTTGAAGAACGTGTCTACAAGCTTCTTCTCAACAGGAATGCTGAAATTTTTGTGTTTACAACGCCATCTTGCCAATAATTGCAATGGTTTGTAAATTATTTTTTGATTGGAATATGCAAACTTTAAATAAAACTTAAACTTCTCAAAAAAATCATATTTCTCTGCGCTTACCCATGGGCCTGACGAACCTACAAAATCAAAATCCGACCATTCATGAACCGTTTCTGGTAGTTTATACCCGCCTTTTATCACATTGTCAGTAATCGTAGTACCTGGATATGGTTTAAAGTAAAAAATTGGTGTATGAAAGTTGGGGTGCATACTATTTAATTCGAGCGCAACTTTTACAGTTTCTTCAATACTTTTATCTGTTTCTTCAGGAAAACCAACTATAAAAGGAAATTGTACTGTAATACCTAATTCTTTACAACGTTCAGCACACAAGAATACCTGTTCAATTTTAATGTCTTTTTTGAGCCAATTCATCATTTCTTGCGAACCAGATTCTACACCAATCAACAACCTTCGCAATCCAGAGTTTGCACAGATTTTGAAATCTTCCACTGTCATTCGCGAACCTTGATCAGCACGCATAGTTGCTGCCCAGGTAAAATTGAGTCCTTTTTCTATAATCCGTTCTGAAATTTCAATAACACGATCCCTATACGTAAAATAGGTTTCGTCTTGAAGATTTACGTCTGTAAATTTATATTTCTCATGCAATGCGGCTAATTTATTAACCATAACTTCTGGAGAAATCGCTGTCCACTTTCTGTTATAGACGAATGGATCTGCACAAAACGTACATCTAAAATAGCATCCTGTGGATGAAATATAATCCAATTGTCTTCTTCCCTTTTTTTCAAAATATTTTTCAACTTCAATCAATTCGTAATTGATATCTGCAAACGTGTCCATAGCTACAATAACACGTGGTGGATTTTGTAGAATTTCTCCTTTATCATTTCTATAACAAATTCCTTTTACTTCAGAAACATCGCCAGTTGTCGCATACACCTCTACCAGTTCCTTAAATGTATCTTCGCCTTGTCCTTGTGCAGTAACATCTATACAAATTTCATCAACCAACGTTTGTTTTGGAAACAAAGAAGTATGCCAACCACCCCAAACAACAGGAAGATCTTTACGCTTTTTTTTTACTGCTTGTGTTACTTTTAATGCATCTTTTATTGGCATTCCTGTTAAAACTGAAGTTCCAAAGCACAAGGCATCACCAATATGCTTATTAATGGTTTCCATAGGGTTTTCATCTATACGACCATCAACAATAATGACTTCATATTTTTCTGGATCGAGAACAGAGCCAATCGCCAACAAGGCTAATGGCATGTCAAAAAATACGGCTATTGGATTATATAGAAGGATTTTATGCTTTTTCAAGATATGTAATTATTTTTGTTATTTGTTAAAGGTACTGACTATTTGAATATTTGAAACGACAATAATTTATTTTTATGTAAAAAATATTGAATGGATACCATAAGCACACCCACACCATAAGTTATGCTTCGTCTAAAATTGATGGAAGAACTTTCGCTAGAATAAGTTGTCGGACATGTAATTTCAGCAATTTCAAAACCTTTATTAAAGATTTGACACAACATCTGATTATCAAAAATAAAATCGTTTGAATTGTGCTCCAAACTCAATACGTTTAAAACTTCTTTCGAAAAAGCCCTGAAACCTGAGTGATATTCGGAAAGTTTTTGACCTATAAGAATATTTTGAAATAACGTTAAAAAACGATTTGCAATGTATTTATAGATAGGCATGCCACCACGCAAAGCACCCTTTCCTAAAACTCGTGATCCCATGACAACAGAATACACATCATTTGCAATCAAATACGCCATAGAATGAATCAATTTTGGTGTGTATTGATAGTCCGGATGTAACATAATAACTATGTCTGCTTCTAGTGACAAAGCCTTTTTATAACAACTTTTTTGATTTGCACCATAACCTTTATTTTCGTCGTGCTTTAAAATATGCTTAATTCCCAAAGCTTTGGCTACGCTAAACGTTTTGTCAGTACTATTATCATCTACCAAAACCACTTCATCCACTATATCAAAAGGAATTTCATTATAGGTTTTTTGTAGTGTTTCTGAGGCATTGTATGCAGGAAGTACTACAATTATTTTTTTAGTATTAATCATGGTTTTGGCTTAATTATCCATAAACGTAAAAAAAAATAGTATTTTTTTTCGTTTGACAATTTAACAACTATATTTATCTACGCAAAATAAAACCATCATTGAAATTACAAAAACTTACCATTTATTTTTACGAGAATTTAACGCTTTTTAGCATTCCATTCGTTTTTTTATTTATCTTAAGGTTCTCAGGTTTTGATGGTTTGTACGGTCAAGATTCCTATGAATATTTGCGCTACACAAAGGCTGTACAGGAATACATATCAGCAGGTTCACATCCAGGGAATTATTTTTGGCCTGTGTTATATCCTGTATTAGGAAGTTTGCTCGGTTTCGTTTTCGGAAGTGCGTTGGCGTTGCAATTGATTAGTTGCACAAGTTTTTCCATAGCCTGTATATATATTTTAAAAACAATTAGATTACTCTATCCAAATACAAAATTTGCATTTTTATTCATATTAATTTTTGCCGTTTTTTGTCCATTT
Source organism: uncultured Algibacter sp. (assembly GCA_963976905.1). GTDB lineage: Bacteria > Bacteroidota > Bacteroidia > Flavobacteriales > Flavobacteriaceae > Pseudalgibacter. Next base: position 30,899 of record CAXBNH010000001.1, on the reverse strand, counting down.
CTATTAAAAATGAGTCTGATAGTAATGTCTGATTCGCTAACCTTAGTTTTTGTAGTGTTATCCTTTTATTTCTTTTTTAAATCATACTATCAAAAAACAAACTTAGCTCCTATTTTTATCTTTGCCACTTGTGCGTTAATGACAAGATATGCTTCGCTAATTATAACGTTTCCTATTATAATATATGCCCTGTATTTGGTTTTTAAGCGAAAAGAATTACAACAGTTTATTATCGCAATCCTATTAAGTTTAGTGGTCTCCATTCCATTTATCATTTTTCAATGGAACGCTTTATTTGAAGCGACTTCCAACTACTTTTTAAAAGTTTGGTCGGCAGAAAATTATTTTAAATCAAGTTATACAACTAAAGATGGGGCACAGTCTTACCCGTTTCCAAATTTAATCTATACCTTGTACCTGTTTTTTCACCCAGGTTTTATCTTTATTGGAAGTGTATTAAGTGTTATAGCTTTAAAAGATTATAAATCGCTTTTTACTTTTCATCAAAAAATACTCATAATCTGTACTGCGCTGTATATTTTTTTCTTGGCGGGAATTCCATTTCAAAACCCACGAATTCTCGGTTTGGCCTTTCCATTAGTATTGATACTTCTCTTTCCCGCTTTCGAAAAGCTTATTAATTTAAAATTTATCAAACATTTTATAATTCCTATTGGAATACTAAGTATCGGACTACAAGTTGTATTTTTTGCCATGACGTTTCATCACATATTTTCACGCACGTTGATTGAAAAGGAAATTGCAACCATGATTGAACCCTATCAAGGAACAACCTTGTATAGTTTTGATGTTGATTTAGCAATGCAAGGTCGTGGATTAGATTTTAATTATAAAAACATGTACATGGAACGCTATCAAAACTTTTATAAAAATGATTTAATTTTGTTTAATCCACCACAATACAAAGTACAATGGGAGGATAAAAACCCAATGTTAAACTGGGAATATATCGAGCAACATTACGAATTAAAAGTAGTAGAAACGCATCCTAAAGGGTGGAAATTATATCAAATTCAATGAGTATACTTTGGATGCGCATTAAATATCGTTTGGGATTATTATTAAAAAGTATCTTATTCAAACTTGGTTTTGGAAAATTACTGTTGAAAGATCGCTATGGCGAGCGTATTTTATTATTTCACGGAATTGATCGCATAGGCGAAACACGATTCAATAGTCGTTTCATTTCTAAAGTATTCTTTGAAGAATTCATCAAGTATATTACTACACATTACAATGTCCTTTCTTTAGATGATTTCTATCAGAAAAAATTCAAAAAAAACACCTTAAACATTGCAATTACCTTTGATGATGGTTATATGAATAATTACACATATGCAGTTCCTGTTTTGGAAAAATACAATGTTCCTGCGTGTTTTTATATTACAACAATCCATAAAAAAGCACCGTATTTATGGGCTGATTTTTTAGATTTAGTTTCGTATCACACCGAAAAACAGGAAATTGTTTTTGAACGGGATTTGTATCAAAAAAATATTAAAAGAGAATTTATTTTGAATGGGATTTCCATGAAAAATGTTGCTAAAACATTACCATACGATGCATTAAAATTAATCTATGACGTTTTTAAAGACGATTGGAATGACTTGCCAACAGAAGAATATGAGGATTATTGGAAACTCATGGACACAACGCAAATTAAAGAAATTGCTAAAAATCCTTTATTTACCATTGGTTCACATAGCGAAACACACGCAAGTTTGATTGATATTCCTTTGGAAGAAGCTAAACGTGAAATTTTAAACAGCAAGCATGAACTTGAAAGTATCTGTGAACAAACAATTACTGAATTTGCTTTTCCATTTGGATATTACAACAAAGAAATTGCTAATTATTGTCAAGAGATTGGTTTTGAACGCTTATTATTAGTTGATTACAATACAAAAGCAGACGCCAAAAATGAAGCATGGAAAAATCGTTTTGTGATAAATCCATACATTTCATTGGAACAACAATTGGCGTATTTATTAAAAGGTTCTTACTTTTAGCGTATGTTCTACAAAAACACATATCGCTTAAAACAACTGGAAGAGATTGACTTTCCTGCGTTACAAGAATTGCTTTGGAAAGTGTTTCAAAAAAAGAGTTCCATTTTATCATTGAAACATAAATATGATGTTTCACATCTTGGGTTAGAATATGTTAGTACAATTGCCTACGAAAATGAAATCCCTGTCGCATTTTATGGTGCGATTTTACAAAAATTTAAAAAACATAATCAAAAAATCATCATAGCACAAGCCTGCGATTCTTCTACTTTGAAAGCTCATCAAGGAAAAGGATTGCATTTTGAATTGGCTAAACTTTCTTATGAAATCATGCAAAAGCAAGGTATAACTTGCGTGTATGCATTTTTAAATGAAAATTCATTTTATAGCACCAAAAAATTAGATTGGCATTCGCATTTTAACATGCTACGATTTCATATAAAAGTGAATACATTTCCATTAGCAAAAGTACTTAACAAACTACATATAAATAATTTATACTTTTTGTTTTTAAATAAAAATGTATCACAAGAAGCAATTACTAAATTAACAAGTGACCACAAAGATAAATTTCAACAAATTTGTACCCCTAATTTTTTTGCATATAAAAATCGCTATAAAAATCATTATTGTATTGAAGTAGAAAATTGTGTGTTTTGGGTAAAAATTGAAGCAATCATGCATGTTGGATTGTTTTTTGCACCATCTGGAGTTGCGTTACAAAAAGGAATAAAAAAATTAAGGCACAAAGCCTTTTTCTTCGGAATTTCAGAAATACTGTTTCAAGTAGGTCCAAAAACAAACTTAGCCAAACAATTAAAAACAATTGCTGTGCCCAAAAAATCTTGGCATGTTGGATATTTACCTTTTGAAAAGAATATCGATTTAAAAGACTTTAAATTTAATTACTCAGACTTAGACACTTTTTAAACATGCAAATTCGGCTAAAAAATCATACATTCCAGATTGATCCAGGACAAAACGAACTGCATTGGAAACACATAAATTCCAGTAATTGGGAACCACATACATTCGCTATTTTTGACTATTTTATTAATGAAAAATCAGTGGTATTGGACGTTGGCTCTTGGAGTGGTGTTTTGACATTATATGCTGCAAAAACAGCCAAAGAAGTGCATGCACTCGATCCTGACCCTGTTTGCTTTCAAGAATTGGAAACGAATATTTTTTTAAACCCTACTATAGCTAAAAGAATAAAAACATATAAGACAGCTATTTCAGACAAAAAAGAAACCTTACGTCTATCTGCACGTGAAGCGTATGGAAAATCGTCGAGTAGTATTTTAGAACGAAAGCGCGACACCGAAACCTCATTAAAACTAGAAGCGGTTTCATTGTTTGATTTTTTTGAAAAAGAACAAATTCACAATGTAGATTTTATTAAAATGGACGTAGAAGGAGCGGAATTCAAAATTTTACCAACCATTGGAAAAGCCCTTAAGAAAGTAAACTATCCAACGCTATATGTGTCTTTTCATTACACCTATTTAATTGAAAATTTATATCACAAGCATATCAGGTCTGGCTTTTTAAATAAAGTCTTCATTCGCCTCGAAAACACGTTTGGTTTTTCATTTTTTAAACGTCGCATCCAAAAAGAATTTTCAAATTTATATAACGATGTCAAAGCATATAGATACATTTACAAAATAGACGGAACGAAAATTTCGTTTGATGATTTACAGCGAAAACCTAAATTGATAAAGGATACAGATTTGGTGTTTACGAATAAGGAGTGGAGATAATAAACTTAATAGATTTCCGCCTAATTTATCTTAAAGGGAATCAAAAGGCGGAAATAAAATGAATAGGACACATTCACATATCGTTTTTTTAACACCAGGTTTTGCAAAATCTGAGGACGATTCTACCACAATTCCTGCATTGCAAGTATTTCTAAAAAGTATACGGAAAGCATTGCCTAACATCAAATTAACATTACTAACATTTCAATATCCGTATACGAATATAAGCTATAATTGGCATGGAATTGAAGTAATTCCACTTAATGGGCAAAGTAAAAAATTAAAGAAATTATGGACGTGGAAAAAAGCACTAAAAACACTTCAAAAACTCTATAAAGTTCAAAAAATTGATACGATTCATAGTTTTTGGATTGGTGAATGTTCTAGAATTGGTGAACGATTTTCAAAAAAACATGCCATTAATCATGTTGTAACTGTCATGGGACAAGATGCCACTATCGTGAATTTTCACGCAAAGAGTTTGATTAATTCCAATGCGAAAATAGTCACTCTTTCTAAAAATCATAACGCTGAATTGTTGAAAACCTACAATTTGGAATCTACTATAATTCCATGGCATTTGGATATTAATGAATTTCCAAAATTGCAAGAAAGTAAAATTGATATTTTAGGAGTTGGTTCATTAAATACAATCAAAAACTATTCAGTTTTCATTGAAATCATTTCATCCATAGTGAAAACACACAAAAATCTAAACGCTGCTATTATTGGCGATGGTACTTTGCGAAATGAATTACAGCTGAAAATTAAAAATTTAGGTTTGGAAAATACAATTACAATCCTTGGAAAGTTACCAAGAATAAAAGTTTTGGAGAAAATGGCGCAATCAAATATTCTAGTACACACAAGCCATTACGAATCTTTTGGCTTTGTGTTTTTAGAAGCATTGTATTCAGGGATGCGCATTGTATCTTATAATGTTGGACTCGCAAAAGCATCACAATACTGGAGTGTTGGCAATAATAAAGCTCAACTTATTGAAACAACTAAAAACTTACTTTTGGAGCCAAAAGAAACTAAAAAACGTATTGAATTAAGTTCCGAACAAGAGTCATTAAGCGCATACATAGGTTTGTACAATGCGTAGATTACGAACCATAGGAATTAATACAATTCAAGGGTTTGCCAATCCTGCATTCAATTTTTTAATCATAGTTTTTGGTGTCAAAACCTTTGGAAAAACAAATTGGGGAAGTTTAATTAATGTGATGTTATGGGTTTTTTTTGTAACATTTTTGTTCGGTTGGGGAAATCGTGATTATTTATTACGAAAATATAGTGAAGAACCTGGGAAAATGTATCATGCCTTTTTCAGCAACATTTTATCAAGAAGCTTGTTATTACCTTTTGTGCTGTTGTTATTTTTATTTTTCCCCGTACATATTGCCTTTTGGGCAATCATACTCGTTGTGCTAACATTTACCTACTCTTCATTAAGCACATTGGTTGTATATTATCAGAAATTTAGTGAGCAATTATTCGCCGAAATTGTGGCATTTACGATTATTTTTGTGAGCATTTTTTACTTTGAAACCTTTGACTTAGAAACATTTTTAAAAATATACACCACTGCAATTGCTACAAAATTAATATTGTTAAGCATCCGGATAAACTTTTGGAAAGAACGCTTTTCTGCAACAATTTCCATACAAGAATTCAAAGCAGGCTTACCTTTTTTTATTCTCGGATTAAGTGGTTGGTTAATTTCTAAGGTGGACATTTATCTCGTAGATTTCTATTTAGAAAAATCACAATTAGCCGAATATCAATTATTTATTACGGCTTTTTTAATGTTACAAGCTTTATCAGCTTATATTATCATTCCATTTACAAAACATATCTACCGTGTATCTGATGAAGTAGTACAAAAAATGAAATATAAACTCTACCTCGCTGCTTTTCCATTAACAATTGTTGGTGGTTTTGCCATTTGGATTGTGATGGAGGAATTTATCAAACTTAAATTTTCTTACGAATATTATGTGCTTGGAGGACTCATTGCTCTACCTTGTTATTTTTATACAATAAACATTATGGAATTAATAAAAACCCATAAAGAACGCATTATTATTTGCATTAGTACCTTTGGCTTTTTTGTAAATATCAGCTTTATTTTCTTCTTAATAGAAACCTACGAAATATTAGGTGTATTAAGCAGCGTTTGTATTACGCAATGGGTAGTATTAATTGTTTATAAAATTCACAGGAAGTTTACATAAAAAATGATTCAATTTCTAGTATAATAATCGCTAATCCATCTAAAATATAGGTTCTTTCCGGACTAAGAATAACAACAGTGTATTTCAATTATCATTTTTATTTAGTTATAAGTTAAAAGAAAATTTATTTCTTCTTTCGAAACAAATTTAGCACTTTACTTATAAAATCATCATTAATACCTAAAGCTCCTTTAAGAGATGTATAGATAGCAATCATTTTTTTGTCGAACCAAATAAAAATAGCCTTAATGCCATCATTTGGTCGTGCTTGGTAATTGGTAGATCGGCGTTTAAATGAACCAACCTTTTCCTCTGTAAAATAATACAAGGCTATTGATTTTCGAGTAATATTATCAGGGCATTGTATGGGGTCTGGAAATCCATGATACGAATCTTCTTCAGTATTAAAAATTACAATTCTGTTAAAAATTGGCTCAATTTTTACTGCACATTTTGACATATCTTTTTCCCAAAGTTCTAGCGACCCTCCATAAGAACCTTTCCAATCTTTGTTTAAATATAGCAATACATTTACACGCCGTCTCCATGTTTTTTTATGAGGATGTACAGTAAAATCAGCATGAATATTCAAATAACCACCATGTTCACTTTGATGGATGCCGCCACCTTCAATCCTACTATCTGGCAATAAATTAGTAATTCCCGTTAAGTTTTCAAGATATTGTATAAACTGTGGTGAATTCAACTCTTTAATAATACCATCGCAAATAAACTCGGGAATCAAGGCCAATTTATTGAGCCCATGTTTTTTTTCATTCACATGAACATAATGAATCCAACCTTCATCTTGTATTTTTGGAAACACAGCTAACGCATTTTCTGCGGCAGTTTCCTCTAAAAAATCATCACAGATAATATGAGGATAGGGTTTAGCATTTTGATAACTAATTTGGTCTTGGGCTAATGATGCTTTCCATTTTTGATAATCAAAAATCATATAAGATTAAGGCTTTTTTTGGTTTATAAATGTATTGAAATATTGTTAATTGTAATATCATTTATCAGATAATATAATGTCAAATCCTTTGTATTTAGTTTCTTTGTTAAAACTTTAGAGATGAAATATTTGCGGTTGATTGTTATTAATTTTTGTATAATTATAGGTTTATTCTTTATTGTAGGAGTGATAAACCATTTTGTGTCTGTAAATAGAATCAATTCATTTTTTGAAATGTCAGAACCAAATCAAGTTGCCTATCTCCAAAAAGATTCTATAGCCATGTTTGTACATATTCCCAACATTCAAATTTATGATAATTGGGGAACACCTCAACAAAAACTTACTACTGAGCGAAAAACAAACAATTTAGGGTTTAGAGAAGATGATGATATTGTTGAAAAAAAACAAAACGAATATCGTATTTTAGTTACAGGCGATTCACATACAGATGGTGTTTTGAAACATAATCCACAATCGTTTATAAATGTTTGGGAAGACAAGCTAAATGCATCCGATACTATTGTTAATTATAACTGTATCAATGGAGGAACAGCATATTACACGTTTAGAAACTATTTAGGATTCCTTAAAAAATACAGCTATTTAAAGCCAGACATATATCTTATTAATATATTTATAGGAAATGATTTTAGAGAGACATTTCTTTTTGAAGATGATAGAACTAGTATTTTTAATGTGAGTAAAAACACAAGTATTCGACTTTATAAAAGAATATTGACTTTTAGGAAGGCACCAATTGCCATGTCACAAGGTATTGATCAATCCTTATATTTTAAATTTTTTCCAAACGAAAAAGAAAAAGCTTTATCTATTGCTAAAAAATATATGATAGCAATTAAGGACTTGTGTGAAAAAGAAAACATTGAGCTTATAATTACATTATTGCCATCAAAAATAGAAACTAATGCCGAGTTTAAATCTAAAATACAGTCATTATTTAAATTAAGCCCTGATGAAATTCATGCTAATGAAAAGCTAACAAATGAGTTTATTAAATGGTTGAATTCTGAAAACATTACTAACTTCAATTTAAAAGCGCCATTACAACAAGCTACAGAAAAAGTGTTTTGGGAACAAGATTTACATATTAATGAAAAAGGCCACTCTATTATTGGTCAATATTTATTTGACACTATAAATATTAAAAAATAGACTTTAAGAATGCTATAATCACTTCGTTTTATCCAAATCCAAGGTTGCATCATAAATTAAATAAATATCTTGATTTCCTGGCAGCCATCTGCTATAATTATATTTTTTAATAATTGTATCGTCCTGTTTCGCTTTAAAAACTATGGCATATATTGCAATGACATTTTCCCACCATTTTTGCTGAGTTTCAGAAAAAAAATACCATGTAGTAAATTCTGCACCTCCTTGAATTTTATGCAGTTCTACACCAGAGTCCTTTAGCTCATTTATAATGTTCCAACGCACTCTATTCCATGACAAATAATCATGAGTAGCCCCAACCGAAAATACACCTACTAGTAATATAAATAACAAAGAACTAGTGTACATACGTTTGGTAATTACCTCCTGATTATGGTATACTAAAGCAACAATAGCCATTGGAAGCAATGCAAGTAAATATCTGTCATAAACGGATATAATAAGGAAAGGGATTAGGTAAATAATAATACCTAATATAGAAAAGACAAGAACTGGTGACGATTTTTTTTTCTGAATGGTAGCTGTTAAAACTTTTTTTATACTATAAAGCAGCCCTAGACTGGAAAGAACTCCTAACGTCGTTATTATCCATCGTAATAACATTGGCGCCTTTAAATCTGGAGCTTCTTTAAAATGTCCATAATGATCGTACAAGGTTGTTGGCCCAATTCCAAAATCAATCCATACATTATCTAAAGTAGGAATAACTTTTCCGATATAGATAAAATAACCAGCTATTAAAAAAGTGAAACCTATAACAATGTATGGTTTTATTTTATTTTTTATAATATATATTAAGTGTATTGGAGATAACAACAAACCTATATAACTTAGACTAACAAAAAAATATAGAATCATTCTGACTATTTGGCGAAGGTTAAGGCCTTTAATCTCTTCAAAAAGTAAATGTAACTTATCGTTATAGCGCCCTTGTAATATTCCTAAATATTGCATCATGTAACTGTACCCAAAATAAAGTATGGTAAGTACAAATAATGGCAGGATTGCTCTTATAAGCGTTTTTGGTGTTGGTTTCTGTGTAAGTATTAGCGTCAGCAACCACGCCACAGGAAGCACTAATGCTATTTGACGGATTAAGAAAGCCCAACAACATAACAAAATGGCAATGAACAATTGTTTCCATTCATTGGTTTGCAATGCTTTGACAAAAAAATAGAAGCTCCAAATGACAATACAATAAAAAGGAACATCTGTCATAAAAGAGAATGATAACCCAAGAAATAAAGGGTTTACCATACATAATAAAGCACTTAGTAAAGCTAGTCTCCGAGAAGCATTTACCAAAATACAGAGTTGATAAATACCAAGTATTGACACAGCCCCTAACACTAAAGTAGACCATCGTAATACTGTAAAGGAGAATCCAAAGAGTTCTGTAAATAAATATCCAAAATACACATGTGCCACCAAGGTCATTTCTCCCCAATTATATATTTTAAGATACCCATCTTCCATTAATGTTTTAACAGATTTACCATAACACCAATCATCATTCAACGGAAAATCACCTATAGGATTGACAATCAGAACAATTACAATCCACAAAAGTAACAATCCAAGTTGATCTTGATTTTTTTGAAGGAATTTCATCATTTTTTATAATACGTAAAATACGATTCGATTTGTGCTTTTGCGAACGCGTTTCCAACTTCGCTCCAATGTCCGTCACATGACAAAAATAAGGCTTCGTATTGTTCTGTACTAAAGCTTTCGGTTTGTGGTAATAAGTCTAAATATTCTACATTGATACTGTCACAAACTGCTTTTAATCTCGTTCCAAGCGGATTTTTACCGTGTTCTCGATAGGCTTTGATTTCTTTTTCAATTGGAATACTATACACCATTACGGAACGATTACCTGCTTTTTTTTTAATGCTCTCTATCGAATAGCGAATCCGATTGAATTGCTTCTCAGAATAATTAAAATAACTTGGCACTTTGGATGCTGCCAACAATTTATTCTGCGGGATCGTTTGCACTTTTTGCATCGCACGCAGGTAGCGACACATATTATAGGAATAGGTGAAATTCTTCAAAGTCTTGTACACAAAATGTTGTCTTTGTGGGGTTGCTTTCGATTTTTGAATGCTATCTGCATAATAAACCACTTTATAATTGGGATAAATTCCATCTAAAAATGGTTGATAGCGATTGCCGCCAACTCGTAAATTGATTTCGTAATCATCGTCAATAAAATCATTAGAAGGCAGAATACTGACCAAAACGGCTTCGTGTGTATATGCTTTCGCTAAGGTTTCGTACATCATCAAATATTGTGTAGACCCAAAATTTCCTGCCAAACCAAAATTCAAATGTGGAATGTTGGTTTCTTGTTCAAGCAAATTAGTCAATCGATTTTCAACATTAACGCCTATTCCTTCTGTGAACGAATCGCCTAAAGCAACCACACGTTTAGTTTCTGCGTTTACTTCACGTTCTATATCACGAAGTCCTTTAGAATTAGATGTATATACTACATCAAAACAATACTTTTTTTGTCGATACATATCATTTGGCAAATGTAATGTGCCAAAATTTTCATCTAAATCATACCAAAAATTCTGTGTATTTTGAAAAGTATACGTCGGTAATTCTATCTTAATTTCTGCAACGCGAATGTAAATTGCCAATACAATTTCGAGCAACACAAATGTGATCCCAAAAATGATGATGAGATTTTTTATCGGTTTTAAAATATATTTTTTAAACAAAATAGTTTTTTAGTTGACATCTGTTGGAAACAAATATACTATGTCTACGATAAGATTCTTTATTCGCATTGAAAAAAATTAGAATTCCTTTGATACTTCTGTATCTTTATGGCGAATTTAAACCTACATGAAACAACTAAAGTTTAAAATTATTTCAATTGGAATTGGGCTTTTACTCAGTACTTTTCTGGGTGAAATGATGGCTAGAATTTACTTTTTTGGTGGTGCAGCGTTTTCGTATACAAGAACAAATTCATTTAGCATCTTAGATAATTCAGGTTTGATAAAATATTCTGATTCTGATAAATTGACATACGAATTATTGCCTAATTTAGACACGAAATACAAACTTGTCGATTTTCACACAAATGCAGAAGGGTTTCGAGATCGCAATCATGAAGTGAATTCTAATGCTCCTAAAATAGCCGTTTTAGGCGATTCTTTTACAATGGGAACTGGCGTTTCTGAAGACGAAATGTACGTGACACAAACAGAAAAAATGTTGAATACACAAGATTCAAATATAAGCTATGAAGTCTTTAATTTTGGCGTTTCTGGCTTCGCATTAACAAATTACAAAACGATTTTAGAACGAAATGTATTAAGTTATCATCCAGATTTAGTGGTGATTGGATTTTGCGCTTCTAACGACCATTATGAACCTGGAAAAGATTTTTCACTAGACAATTTCACCATCAAACCAAAGAAAAATGTATTTTGGGATTCCTATTTGAGAAAATTACTCAGTATCAAACTCAAAGCCAAAGAACCAACGCCTGTTGTTTACGAAACGAAACACATACAGCATATAGACGAACAGTTTCAAGACTTTCAAGATATTTTAACCAAAAATAATAGCAAAGGACTCGTTTTTTATATGGATCTCGTTTACGATTCGGTTCGCGTTGCACAAATTCAAACTTTAGCTAAAAAAAATAATTTAGGCTTTGTAGATGTTTCTAAGTTTTTTCAAGATAAGAACCTTTTTACATACATTGTAAACGAATTAGATCCGCATCCAAACGGAAAAGCGAATCAAATCTTTGCTGAGAAGCTTTCAAGTTATATTTTAGCCAATCGATATATTATATTTAATAAGTAATGGGAAATAAAATCATCATATTCAATCCAAGAAGTGCCAATGCAAAACACCGTTTACCAAATACGATTATTCAAATTGGTGCGGCAATTCATAGAAAGTATGATTATGTTTTTGTAGACGGCAATATGGAAACCGATCCTTGGGAAAAGATTTCAGGATATTTTGCCACAGGCGAATACAAATATTTTTGTTTGACAGTGATGCCTGGCCCACAATTGAAACAAGCCATTCCTTATGCCAAAAAAATCAAAGAATTATATCCTGATGCTATCAATATTTGGGGCGGTTATTTTGCGTCGAACCAGTATAAAGCATGTATGAATTCCGGATATATCGATTATATTATCAATGGTCCTGGCGACAAAACATTTCCATTATTATTAGATGTATTAGAAGGAAAAAGTGATGAGAAGTTAACACTGATTCGCAACTTAATTTTTAAAGATGCAGAGGGCAAGATTGTACAAACTATGAAAGAAGCCTTGCTCGATCAAGATACATTGCCATCGTATCCGTACGAATATTTTAATACATTTTATCCGCTAGAAAATTATTTAGCAAAAACCTTTATGGGACAACAAACGTTTGCCTATCATTCTAGTATGGGATGTCCGTTTACTTGTTCTTTTTGCGCTGTAGTGCCTATTTATAATGCTAAATGGAAAGCCAAAGCAGCTACAACCATTTATAAAGACATTGAATTTTTTAAAGAAAAATATCAAATTGATGCCGTTGAATTTCATGATAATAACTTTTTCACTTCTAAAAAACGCGTCTTAGAATTTTCAAAACTTGTGATAGATGATAATATTGAATGGTGGGGAGAGGGCAGAATTGATACGATTAATAAATATTCGGATGAAGATTTGCACTATATGCGTAAAGCGGGTTGCCGCATGATATTTTTGGGCGCAGAAACTGGAAACGATGAAGTATTAAAGCAGATGAATAAAGGCGGCACACAATCGGGGCAGATGATTAAGGATTTTGTAAAGCGCATGAAAGCGGTAGATATTGTTCCTGAATTATCGTTTGTATTAGGTATGCCTGGGCCTGAAGAAAAGAAAGTCTACGAACAGATTTTGTGGGATATTAATTTTATTCGTGAAATCAAAACAATCAATCCAGATGCAGAAATTATCATTTACTTGTACAGTCCAGTACCAACTGAAGGTTCTGAGTTGTATAAGCAAATTACAGAAGCAGGTTTTGCCTTTCCAGAGAAATTGGAAGAATGGATTCAACCAAGTTGGGAAAAGTTTGATCTACGAAAAAACCCATTGACACCTTGGTTAAAACCGTATATGGTAGATACGATTCGAAATTTTGAAACCGTTCTAAATGGCTATTACCCAACGGCTTCCGATTTTAGAATTAAAGGGTATAAAAAGTGGATTTTGAAATTATTTTCGGGCTATCGTTTTAAATATGGGTGGTATAAATTTCCTTATGAAATTAAAGTGTTGCACAAAATTTGGAAATACCGTCAACCCGAAATTGAAGGTTTTTATTCAGAATAATTTTTTATACAATCGTAAAGATGTGTTCGTGTGAAAAATTTGGAAGGCTTTTTTGCAAGTCTCTCACGAGTTTTTTAATGCCAAAACGTATGTGTTTTACGGTGTTTTTGATCTTGATTTTTTCAAATTCAGTACTTTCTAATTCATGCGGAAGCTGATTTTTCAAGGTATCATCAAAAAAGATAATTTTCCCTGATTTTACAATCAAAAGTATATCTTCAGAATTTAAATCGTACAAAGAATCATATTTCGTTTGTTGGCTCTTTTTAGCAATTACGATGTCTGCAAGCGCACCTTTGCCAATTTTACCTTTGTTTTCCAAATTGAATATTCTTGCAGGTGTTGTGGTCAAACTTTCATACAATTCAACGTCTGTTAAGTATTGTAAAGCTCTGGCTTCTCGTACATGTTTCCAAATATTCCAGTCCGAACTGATGATAGAATCCGTTCCAAAAACAATCGGGATTACTTTTTTAAGTTCTAAAACGTTCGCTGTTTTGTTGTATAAATGAAGGTTTGAATTTGGACACCAAACCAAACCACCAAAGTGTTTTGCTTCTTCAGCAGTGACATTTATAGCGTGTACAATAATAATGTTTTTAGGTTGTAAACTCCACTTTAATAGATTTTTAGCTTCTTTTCGCATTTTTGTGCTTGTGCCTTCGCTAAGGTGAATGATTTTCTTTTGAGAAGAAGGCAACATCGCTTTTGCTTTCCACTTTTTATCATAATGAATGGAATGAATAAGTTTGAAGTTTTTAAAAACATCGATGAGTGCTTCTTCGCCTTCGCTCAAAAAATTATCGTGTTGTACAACCGTGGTAAAACCATGCAGCACATTTTTTAAAATTCCCCATTGATAGCGCAAATTGAATGGAATGCTTTTGATTTCGTCCACAGTTTCCTGAAAATCGTCAGAAGCCCAATCAATATAGTCTTCATAAATTCTACGTTTATGAATGGAATGTAAATTGACCGCTAAATGCTCATGCGAATTGATCAAGCCTGGAAACGCTATCACATCTTCTAAAAAAGAGATAGAATTTTCTACTTTTGTGGTATTATAATCCGTGATTGCTTTTATTTTTTTTCCAGCAATTTGTATATTTTGTTTTCTAAAATCTTGATTTACATCAAGGATATAAATATTATTCAAAATCATCCTTAAAAATAAGCTTTTATTGAAATTATAACTCTATTTTTAGTTTTATTTGAACCAAAATTTTAAAATGTTAGCAAAACAACTTTTAGCTACCGTCAAGAGAGCGATAAAGCTTTCCAACACAAAGAGAGAAAATGCTGCTACTGCATATGATACTTGGGCTCACACATACGATGATGAAAAAAATAACGGAAACTTGACGGTATTTTATAATGATATTTTAATTGCTGAAATGCTACAGAATACTGCCTTAAAAGACAAAATTGTGCTTGATATTGGCGCTGGAACTGGAAGACATTATCCTGCTTTGAAAGTGCTACAACCTAAAAAATATATCGCATGTGATGTTTCCGATGGAATGCTACAAAAATTCAACGCAAAATTCCCAGAAGCAGAAACACATTTAATTACTGAAAACACGCTTAACTTTGCTAATGATAAAAGTGTTGACGTACTTTTTTCTTCCTTAACTATTGGTCATGTACAACATATCGATGCCTTTTTGCAAGAATGGAATCGTGTTTTAGCCTTTAATGGAACTGTTCTGCTTACATTATTTCATCCTTCGTTAAGTCATTTAAAAGAAGCTCGAAGTTTTAAAGATGCGCATGAAAACCTACATATTATTGAACATTATGAACACAACGTTGTATATCTTAAAAAGAGATTTGCAACGTTATCTTGGGAAGTCATCTCGTTTTCAGAAAAAGAAATTGATTCTTTGTGCTTCCCATTGTTGACAAAAATGAATTTGCAGCAACAGTATGATGCTATTGTTGGAAAAAAGATTGTTTGTGGTTTTCTACTGAGAAAAAAATAACGTGTATGCAACGGAATATTCTGTTAGATATTTTTTAAATAATTGTGGCGATATTCGTCATAGCTTTGCATTGTCGTTTTTTGCCCGATTAAAATGAGATTGTGTATCATATTTTTGGGAACGAAATTTTTAAAGTTGCAGTTCCTCTTTTTTCTGTGCCAACGGTTTATTTTAATGTAATGTTTTTCAACGAAATTAAAGTTTGGGTAAAACGCGTATTGGTTCTGCCTGTATCTCGTTTTGGTGCTGATTTACTGTTATTTTTGGGTATATTTGAATAATTTTTAGAAACATGTTTAAGAAAATTAAAAAAAATATATTTCCAATTGCAAAATTGGTCTTTGACACGTATCATTTAAAACAACGAAATTATACATATGAAGGCATAGAAGTTCCGATAAACTCTGAAGTATTTCCTCCCCATTTTACCATTAGCACAAAAATTATATTAGAATATATAGAACCGCTTAATCTCAAAGCTAAAACATTTTTGGAGCTTGGTTGCGGTTCTGGAATTATTTCACTGTTTGCGGCTTCTAAAGGAGCAAAAGTGACAGCTTCTGATATAAATAAAGTTGCGATTGATGGGTTGAAAGAAGCTTCCTTTAAAAATGAAATTGATGTAACTGTTATCTATTCTGATTTGTTTGAAAACTTATCCGATGAAACTTTTGAATATATTATTATAAATCCGCCATATTATCCAAAGACGCCGCAAAATGATAAAGAACGTGCTTGGTTTTGTGGAGAAAATTTTGAGTATTTTGAAAAATTATTTGCACAACTTCCACAACATATTGCACCAAATACTTGGATGATTTTATCAGAAGATTGCGAAATAGAACGCATTAAGCAACTTGCTTCAGAAAATGGACTTTTCTTTGAATTGATACTCCAAAAAAGCGTTGTAAAGGAGAAAAATTATATCTTTACCATTCAAAAATCATAACCGAATTGCAAAAAAATTCGCGAAATATACTGTTAGACATTTTAAAAATAATTGTTGCGATATTTGTCATAGCACTACATTGTCGTTTTTTGTCTGATCAGAAAGAGATTGTATATCAAATTTTTGGAAACGGAATTTTTAAAGCTGCTATTCCTCTTTTTTTCTGTGTAAACGGTTTCTTCTTATATAATGTTTTTCAACGAAATCAAATTAAAGTTTGGGCAAAACGCGTATTTATTCTTTATTTCGTTTGGATGTTGATTTACAGTTATTTTTGGGTGTATTTGAATAATTTCAATCCTATAAAAACGATTCCAATATTGCTATTTGGATTCAATCATTTATGGTATTTAATTGCGCTTTTATTTGCCGGGTTGATCTTGCATCAACTGAGAAATATTTCTAACAAAGTCTTACTGATAAGTGCAATTGTATTTTATTTCATTGGAATTACATTTCAATATTTAGGAAAACTTCATGTTTTTCTCCAACAACCAATGTTAGATAAGTTGTTGAATTATCCGCCGTTGCACCGAAATTTTTTGTTGTACGCCTTACCATTTGTAAGTATAGGCTATATAATAAAACGCACTAACTTTCACACAAAACTAAGCAAACGAAGGGTTTTCATCTTATTGATTTCAAGTCTTTTATTATTAGTTTTAGACAGTTTGATTAGCTTTTATTGTTTAACAGGCAATGTCATTCTCAACATGAATCTTTCATTTTTGTTGTTAGGTCCCGTATTGCTGATTAGCGCATTTAAATTCAAAATTACATCAAACCTAAATAGTGAATTGTTATCGAAATATTCAATCGCTATTTATTTAGTGCATCCGCTAATTATATTTTTAATTTTCAATGTAGTTGCTTTGTCAATAACAATGTTAACTTTTGTAACGATTATACTATCCTTGGCAGCAAGTTATCTTTTAATTAAGCTAAACACCAAGTTAAAATACATTTTATAAACTGTTTTATTCGTGAAAAGCAAACTTAAATTCGTTTCCATTTTATTTAGAAATATTTTAATCCTTTTTCTTTTGCTAGAAATTTGTTTGGGTGTTTTTTATAATTATAATGACGAAAGTGGTATTGACACAAATACTGAACGCCTAATTTCCTCTGGAGCATTTGGTAATTTGGATGACACAACAGTCAAAGAAATTTATAGAGAACTTCGTCAACAAGACATGTTATGGGAGCCATATTTACATTATCGCTTCAAACCGATGAATGGCAAACATAATACGATTTACGGAAACGGAACCCGAAAAACATTAAATCTTAGTTTAAAAGATTCTACAACTGCCTTGAAAATATTTTGTTTTGGAGGTTCTACTATGTATAGTTCAGGTGCACGGGACGAATATACTATTCCTTCAGAATTATCCAAATTGATTGAGTCCTCATTTCCTAATCAAAATGTAGAAATTACCAATTTTGGTTGTCATGGCTATACGCGTGCTACAGAGAATATTCAGTTTCAGCGAGAGTTAATTAAAAATAACATTCCAGACATTGTGGTTTTTTACGATGGGGTAAACGAAGTCATATCTGCACATCAAAACAATGAAGCTGGAACACCAACCAATGCTTATAATAGAAAAAATGAATTTAAAATAGCGCATGATTATAAAAAACGTATTAAACTAGTAGTAGAGTCAAGTAATTTGTATCGATTTGCTACTTCCGTAGCACTAAAAATTTTTACAAATTCACCGTACAAACAATTAGGTAAACGATCGGATAAATTAGCAATGTCTATTGCAGAAAATTATATTGGCTTCGTGAAAATTTCAAAAAGTCTAGAGAATGAATATGGGTTTAAAGTCTTTAATTTTATGCAACCAAATATTTATTCGAAAAAGAATTTGACAGAAACTGAAAAAGGATATTATAAAGACTATGAGTACTATAAAAATCTATACAGCTTATCTTACTCATCTGTTAGGAAAGATTCATTAATGATTCGTGACAGTACCTTTATTGATATTAGTGATGTGTTTGACGCTGAAGAAAAAACTATTTATGTAGATTTCTGCCATACTGGCGAACCGGGAAATCAATTAGTTGCTAAAAAAATGTTTACCTATTTGAAATCTGTTTTAAGGACAAAAACAATAGAAACTACAGAAGAATTAAAAGAAAATTAATTGAATGATATTACATTTTGTAAATATGTACTTAAAATTATGTTTCCAGTCAAATTAATATGTGGGTCATTTACAAAATACAATCTTGAATTTAAAGTATCTTTATCTCGAAAAAAGGTTAAAGGATTTAAATGTTTAACATTTTTATAAGTACTTAAATCTTTTTTTGCTTTACTAAAAAGAGGATAATCTTGTTGTTGAATGGCAGCCTTATTTTGAAACATGGCACCTAGTTTTTTGATGTTTGCATAATAATAATCGTTGACTTGTGCTTGATGAGGAATCCATAGTATGTATACTGGTACATCTTTAGGGACAATATCTAAAAAAGATTCCATATGAATTAACCAAGACAGATAACGCTTTTTAAAATCTCCGTTTAATAGTAATGTATTGTCTAAATAATAAGTATCGTTTTTTAAAAAACGTTTGGTACGAGTATCATACAAATCGCCATCAAATTCTTTCTTTAACATTCCTGGAAGCCTAATTTCTTTCTTTACATTAAGAACGGATAATCGTTGATTCAAATAGCCTAAACTTAAAAAATAATCTGAAGCTTCCCAATATAAGTTTCTGGCAAAGGAAAATTCTTTTAAATTCCACAAGTGATTGACATCTATCAAATCATTTCCAACATATACTTGATATAATATTGCCTTAGGTTTATGTTTTTTTATTTTTTTTTTTGCAAATGTATTTATTTGTCTAATGCCAAACCCTGGCACACTAAAGTTTAAAATTGAAAAATCTGTTTCGTTCTTACGCAGCATATCCACATAATTAATCTCTTTGGATGTCGCAGAAAATGAATCACCAAATACCATTAAATCTACATTTCTATCTTCAAGGTCTTTTTTTGTATTTAAACCTTGACTCTGGGCTCTATAAAAATCTATTACATTATATCTGTAACACATTTCAAATAGACATAACGTCAAAAAAACTATAATTATCGTCTTGATTGTTAATTTGCAAATTTTGTTTAAAAACAGCATTTAATTTAATTAAAATAGTGTGTAAACAAATGGTGCTATAACTGAATTCTCTGCAAAAAGAACTAAAAACATTAAAAGGACTAAAACAATTATAATTGGTATTAACCAAAATTTTTTTTGTTCTAGTAAAAAAGAACCTAACTGCTTTAGCGTTTCGTACTTACTCATAATTTATTAACTTAGTTTTTTATAATCTATTTTTCTAGTAACCATTTTCCATTCAGCCTTGTATGTTTTTTCTTTTCTGAACAATTTCAAAATAAGAGATATAGGTGAAAAAAGCATGAAATAAACAACTGCCATTATTAAAAAGCTTGTGATAAACCCTAGAAATTCACCTATTAAAAGCCATAAAATCAAAAAAGGCAATAAAATGGATTCTACTGTAAAAGTAATAAGTAAAATTAATATTAAACCTACAATAATAAAAATTTGGACTGGATTTAATAAGAATCCATTTTTATAAATTGATAAACCTAAAGTAATAAAAAATACGATTGACAATAAATATCCAAACTCTTTTTGCTTTTTTGGCAATCTACTAGTTTCCAAAACCTTTTCCAAAATTGTTTTAATCCAATTCATAATTCTGATTTACGGTTAAACGTTCATCTACTTTCAAATTATCTGATTTTGTTAAAACAAAATTCCCTAAAACCAATAGATTCATTTTTGTTTGAAAGAAACATCTTAAAGCATCTAATGGTAATTCAACAATAGGTTCTCCCCTTACATTAAAGGACGTATTAATTAAAACAGGACAATTTGTTTTTGATTTAAAGTTAGTAATTAATTCATGTAACAAAGGATTTTCTTGCTTGTTTAGAGTTTGAACTCTTGCAGTATTATCTTCATGAATACATGATGGAATTGTGTTTTTCTTATCACTCTTAACTGTAAACAACATGTATTTTGAAAGAATCTGTTTCATATCAAACCAGTCGTTACAGTCTTCTTCAAGTACTATGGGGGCAAATGGCCTAAAACCTTCCCTAAATTTAATATTTAAATTAACATGTTTCTTCATGTCTTCAAATAAAGGGCTTGCCAATATACTTCTATGTCCTAAAGCTCTTGGGCCAAATTCCATTTCATCTTGAAACCAGCCAACAATTTGTCTTTGCTGTAAAGCTGAAGAAACCATATCACAAAGCGAAACATTATCTAATTTCTCATAAGCTAGATTATAGACTTTTAAAAACTTTTCTATGGCCTCATTATTATATGAAGATCCTAAATAGGCTTGGTCATTTAAAGAATCTTTTAAATATATTCTATCATTTTTTAAATGATGATTCCATCCAATATATGCCGCACCGAGAGAACACCCAGAATCTCCAGATGCTGGCTGAACCCATATGTTATTGAATATGTTTTTCTCTAAAAGTTCTCCATTTGCCTTACAATTTAAAGCAACACCGCCAGAAAGACATAGATTGTTTAAGCCTGTTAATTCTTTAGCATGAATTAATATTTGGTAGATAATATCTTCAATTACAGCCTGAATAGAACAAGCAATGTCACAATAAAAGTCCTCCATTTTGTCATCTAACTTTCTTTGTTTCTTTCCAAAAATTTCACAAAACTTTGAGTTTATTGTAGATTTTCCTTTTTCAAAAGAAAAATAAGTCAAATTTAAATTAACTAAACCTGAGTTATCATAACTAACAATATTATCTAATATGAGTTGCTTATATATAGGCTTTCCGTAAGGTGCTAAGCCCATTAATTTATACTCGCCAGAATTAACTTTAAAACCACAATATTGGGTAAATGCAGAATACAACAACCCTATTGAGTGGGGATAATGTTGTTCTTTAATAATTTCTACTTTATTATCTTTTCCTATTGAAATTGATGTACACGCTTTTTCTCCTACACCATCAATAGTAACAATTACAGCTTCTGAAAAAGGAGATGTAAAAAAACTACCAGCTGCATGTGCTTCATGATGTTCGCTATAAACAATCTCTCCAGTATAATTTAACTCGTCTTTAATAATACTTGAGACCCATAACTTATTCTTTAACCAAGACATTAATGTTTTTCTAAACAAATCGAATGTAAATGGGGCTTGATTTATTAGTGTATTGATAATACGATCAAACTTAATAAATGGCTTTTCATAAAAAACAATTAAATCAATATCTGAAATTAAAAGATTATTGGACTTTAAACAAAATTCAATTGTTTTATTAGGAAAAGACTTATCGTGTTTAATTCTAGAAAATCGTTCTTCTTGTGCTGCAGAAAGTAATTTACCATTTTTTATTAAACATGCGGCTGAATCATGATAAAATGCAGAAATCCCTAATATATATGTATTCACTAATATAATTTTAGATAAGTTAAAAAATCAATAAATTAAAAATAGAAGCATTGTTAATTTAAAGTATTTAACAATTGGTTTCCTTTCAATTTTCGACCTAGCCAAAAATAGAAAAATCTAAGTTATTTTCATCCTTTTTAGTATAATTCGTTGGGAGAGGTGTCTTCCAAAGAATTATACACTGTTAAAAATTAATTCGTCACAAGTTTTTTAACTAGAAAGCCTCTTCTACCTATTTTATTTTAGAAGGTCTCTTCACTAATACTTATATTGCGAACTGCTTTAGGATTTCTTTTTTTATAAAAATTCACCATGTGATATCATAAAAAAAGGAAATACTATTGTTATAATTAAAACTGATGATAAAAATGGAAGTTGATAAAGTATAAATTCAATCTGCTAAATGACTATAATTGTATAGTGCACTCAAAAACATACATCACAATATATAACAGCTTATATAGAAAAAGATTTGTCATAATTTATCAACCGGAAAAATGCCAATAAAATTTCTTTAAAAAAAAACTTAATATAAACTTATTTTTACCCATTAATTATAAAGATAACAACCAAGCTAATTAATGGCTTCCAATAACAAATCAACTGGTAGCAACTGTTCCAGTAATGAAAACTATTAAAAATCAATATAAAAAACTAAAAATGGAAGCAATACAAATTAAACGAGATTATGATTTACTTATCATTACAATTCAACCACCATTAGTTGACGTATATTTAAGATTAAATCCCCTTAGGTACATTTTCGAATAATTAAAGAGTTTTGATACAAAACGCACAACATGATTACTATGTCACAGACTATACAAATTAATAAAATAAAAAAATCAAGAGTTGAGCTCTTAAACTTTGACAACATTCCATTAGGCTCCACTTTTACTGACCATATGTTTATTTGTGACTATGAAAATGGACAATGGATCAATCCAAGAATAGAACCTTTAAAACTAATCCCAACACATCCAGCGGCTATGGGTTTACATTATGGTCAATCCATTTTTGAAGGGATGAAAGTAACTATGGATGCTAATGGAAACCCTATGTTATTTAGACCTAAGGAAAATGCTATACGACTGAACTCTAGCGCAGAACGAATGGGAATGCCTCACTTTCCAAAAGAATTATTCATCAAAAGTTTAAAGCTGCTAATTAGTTTAGAACATCACTGGATACCATCTCAAGACAGAAGTGCATTATATTTAAGACCATTTATGTACGCAGACGAAGCCTTTTTAGGAATGCGAGCTGCAACACATTATAAGTTCATCATTATGTGTTCACCTGCAGAATCATTTTTTAGCAAGCGTATAAAACTTTGGGCAGAAAAGAAATTTATCCGTGCAGCTCAAGGTGGTACTGGTGAAGTTAAAGCGGCTGGTAATTATGCTGCAGCAATTAGGCCAACAGAATTAGCAAAATCCAAAGGCTACGATGAAGTATTATGGTTAGATGCCATAGAGCACAACTATATTCAAGAAGTTGGAACAATGAATATTTTCTTTAAAATTAATGGAGATTTTATTACGCCAAAACTTGATGGTTGCGTTTTAAATGGAATCACAAGAAAAAGTGTAATTGAATTGTTGAAATATAAAGGATTTAAGGTATCTGAAAGACTAATTACCATCACTGAGATTAAAGAAGCATCAAATAATGGAACATTGGAAGAAGCTTTTGGAACAGGAACAGCTGTGGGAATTGCTTTTATTCAAGAAATAAATCTTAATTACGAGAAAATTCATGTTTCAAATGAAAGTCCTGTAGGAGAAGATATTGATAATACTTTAAATAGTATAAAAACTGGTAAGATTGAAGATGTTTTCAAATGGATGGTTAAAGTTGAAAAGGAATTAGTTCAATAAAGATGAAAAAAGAAATACTTAAAAAAAGCTTTTCTTATTTATGTAAAGCGAAAGCCATGACCGAATTATATGAAACTAATTTTAAACAAGTTTCAAAATATGTACATGCAACATCTAGAGGTCATGAAGCTATACAATTAGCAGTAGGAATGCAATTATTATCTCAAGATTATGTATTTCCCTATTATAGAGATGATGCAATGCTATTATCCTTTGGTTTAGAACCACATGATTTAATGTTGCAATTATTGGCAAAAAAAGACGACCCTTTTTCTGGTGGTAGGACGTATTATTGTCACCCTAGTTTAAAAGATGACAATAAACCTAAAATTCCACATCAATCATCTGCTACTGGTATGCAAGCTATTCCAGCGACTGGGGTAGCTATGGGTATCCAATATAAAGAATTAAAAGGGTTAGATGATAAAAGTGTTAAAGGCTTGCCTCTTGTTGTTTGTTCTCTTGGTGATGCCTCTGTAACTGAAGGAGAAATTGCAGAAGCTTTTCAAATAGCGGCTTTAAAACAAATGCCAATTTTGTATTTAGTACAAGATAATGGTTGGAATATATCAGCAAATGCGGCAGAAACTAGAGCTCAAAATGCTTATGAATATGCTCAAGGATTTAAAGGTTTAGAAGCTATTTCTATTGATGGAGCTAATTTTATTGAAAGTTATAATGCAATTGAAAAAGTAATTAAAACCATTCGGGTAGAACGAAGACCTTTTTTAGTACATGCAAAGGTACCATTATTAAATCATCATACTTCTGGTGTTAGAATGGAATGGTATCGTGATGATTTGGAAGAGGCAAAATCTCAAGATCCCTTTCCTATTTTAAAAAAACAACTTCTTGATAATCATATTTCTTCTGAAGAAGTTGACAATATAGAAAGTTCTGCGAAAGAGAAGGTCCAATTAGACTTTGAAAAAGCATTACAAGCCGATAATCCTAGACCTGAAGATTTATTTACGCATGATTTTGCACCCACACCTATAGTTGAAGAAGCTGGTGAGCGCTCACCAAAAGGTAATAATAAATCGTTAATGGTAGATTGTGCCCTATTTGCCATAGAAGAATTAATGAAAAAACATAAAGAGTGTTTACTATACGGCCAAGATGTTGGAGGTAGACTTGGTGGAGTATTCAGAGAAGCAGCAACTTTGGCAAAAAAATTTGGAGATGATCGCGTATTTAATACACCAATACAAGAAGCCTTTATTATTGGCTCTACAGTTGGAATGAGTGCGGTTGGATTAAAACCAATAGTTGAAGTTCAGTTTGCCGATTATGTCTGGCCAGGACTAAACCAATTATTTACAGAAGTAAGTAGAAGTTGTTACCTGTCCAACGGAAAATGGCCAGTAAGCATGATTCTCCGTGTTCCAATTGGAGCCTATGGAAGCGGTGGCCCCTATCATTCTTCATCAATTGAGAGTGTGCTTACTAATATTAGAGGAATCAAAATTGTTTATCCTAGTAATGGAGCTGATTTAAAAGGTTTGATGAAAGCAGCGTATTATGATCCTAATCCTGTTGTAATTTTGGAACACAAAGGATTATACTGGAACAAAGTAACGGGAACGAAATCTGCCATTTCTATCGAGCCAGCAGAAGATTACATTCTGCCTTTGGGTAAAGCATGTTTAATACAAGAGATTTGTGTTGAAGAAGAGTGTAGAACTTGTACTATTGTAACTTATGGGATGGGAGTACATTGGGCATGCAATGCTTCAAGTGAATTAGATGGAAAAAAACAAATTGAAATAATTGATTTAAGAACTCTTTTTCCTTTAGACGAAGATACCATTTTTAAATCAGTCAAAAAGACCGGTAAATGCCTGGTTGTAACAGAAGAGCCTTCAGACAATAGCTTTGCAAGAGCCTTATCTGGAAAAATTCAGGAAGAATGTTTTCAGTATTTAGATGCTCCTGTTATGACAATAGGCAGTGAAAATATGCCTGCTATCCCATTAAATAGTACTTTAGAGCAAACTATGATTCCTTCTACTGAAAAGGTGAAAACAAGACTCAATATTTTGCTAAAGTATTAGATATTTCATTTCGAGTCATATTTTTTCTGGTTTTCAGTAAAGTATCTTACGAAATTCTTACCTAGGTTAACATATAGCTTTTTTTGGAGTTGCTACCTTTACTCGTACATAAAATTTAAGACAGTTTGTTATAAAACAAATATCTTAGAAATATTAAAAAAACGTATTTACAGTATTGAATTTAAAGAGCAAACAATTCGCTTAAGTTACCACTGGAATTACTACATTAGACTGGACATTAGATTGCGAGATTTAGAGTTACATAAATTAACTTTGAACCATGAAGAAACAACACAGGAATTACGGCACATCGTTTAAACAAAAGGCAGTAGAATTAAGCTATGCCCGAGGTCATGTTAAACAGGTCTGTGAGGAAGTTGAGGATATTGAGGAATTAAGAAACTGCAAAGTCCAATAAGGGTTGGTATTCATTTCCATCGGCTTGTTTTACTGCTTTAAGATACGCTTTACGTGTATCGCTATCTTTAGAGAGATTTGCTGCACCCCAAGAAAAGGGTTCTTTGCCAAATAGTTTTTCGATAATAATATCTGCCATTAGCCTACTATGGCGTCCATTTCCATTAGGGAAACAGTGGATGCTTACTAAACGGTGTTTAAAGTAAATAGCGATTTCTTCTGGTGGATAGGTTTCGTTTTCTATCCAAAACAGTGTATCATCACAAAGCGCTTTTAACTGCATTGGGATTAGATAACTCTTAACCCCTATGTTTTTTTCTGTTTTTCTGAATGTCCCAGCCCACGCCCACACATTGCCATACATACGCTTATGTAAGTCACAAATAAATTTCTCTATGAACACCTGTTTGGGTTTGAATTTTTTAGCAAACACCCACTGCAAAGCTTCCTCGATATTGAGTTGCTCGAATTCGTCCAATTCGCCTTTAGTGGATATGGTTTCTATGAGCAAGCCTTCTTTTTCTTCTTCATCGATAGGTGTTTGCCCATCGATGTACTCCAAATTTAATCCCATAGCATCTTTGGCATTTCATTTTTAATAATGGTCGTGCGTTCCTCAATCGCTTTTTTAATGCGCTGTTTCGAGTTTTCTTGATCTTCAAGTTTCATTGTGTTAGACGTTCTTGACACAATGCGTATTGCCAATTCTTTGGCTTTTCGCTCTATTAAATCATCTAACGTACCATCTTTGGGTACGAGACCGTACACCAATTGCATATCTAAAGCATTGGCCGTTTCCTTTAGATTATTCAGGGTAATAGTACCTTCTTTTTCCCTTTGTTCTATTTCTTGTACACTCTGTTTGGTAATAGATAATTTATCTGCCAATTGCTGTAAAGACATTCCTAATGACACCCTTACCGCTTTGAGCCAACCTGTTGGTGGTGGCGTGACTTTGACCGCATCTTTAAACCCGTTTAATTTGCTGCCTAATTGTTCTAATTGTAATTTCTTTTTATTCATAATGTGAGGTTATAGCCTGACTAATTATCTACAAATGTAAGGCTATAACCTGACAAAAACAAATAAAACGTAAGGTTATAGCCTGACTTTATTCTATTTTTTGTCAGGTTTTAGCCTGACGAAAAAACAAAGACATCCTTAAATCCTTCATTTCCTTTATTGTTATTTTGCAGGATTTGAATAGCTATTGTGCGCTTCTCTATGCAATAATCCTGCTTCTACAAATTTGGTGATGTAGCCTTCTGCCGTTTTATGTGGTATATTTTGTTTGGTTGCTATATCTAAATACTCCTGCCTATTGAATTGTTCGGGTAGGCTTTCTAAAAAGCTCTCTTTACGATTTAGGCGCTTTACCGCTTTTTGTTCAAAAGGTAAATCATTAAACACCTTACTACTATGCTTTACTAAAATGGAAATAACAGTTAGCGCATTTTGAAAATCGACACCCTCACATTCTTTTACTTGATTAACATCACCATCTTCCATAATGCGAAATGCTGTGAATAGCATCATTAACCTAAAGGCAATAAGACCTAAACGTCTAATAGTTGCGATATACTCTTCGGGCTGTAGATTGATATATTTGGTTTGTAATGATTCAAAAAAGGTGTTGAATTGCTCTTGCTGTGATACAGTTAATCGTATTTCTATTTCTGGATTATTCTTGAGTGTTTTATACAGCTCTAAAAACTCATTGCCTAACTGTGAATAATAATCATCTAAACCTACACTGTTGCAATTTTGGAATACATTCTTCCAAGTCGGTTTGATATTCATATAGTAGAACATAAAGCGACTGAACAAACCATTTTCGGCATTTGGAATTAAAGTTGCCACTTGTTTAGGTGTACCTGACAATACAGTTGACAAACAAGGTTTTTCAATATCTACATATTCGCGATCTGTCCGTCGGTAATAGCTTATGGTTTCATGATGAAAGGCTTTACGAAACCCATCGCTATAATTGCCGTAATCGCTTTTAAAGGCTTGTGCCAAGGTATCGCCTTCGGTTTCAAAAATTAATCCTCTACCATCATTATCTGATATTAATTGATACACACCTGTTACACTATTATTGGCAGGAATAAACAACATACGTTCAGGTGGTTTTCCTGGTTTTTCGAGGTTTTCATCTTTGCCTTTATTCATATTATAAGTCACTTTTTCCGTGTTAAATTGTTGCTTTAATACTTTGGCTTGCTCTCGTTTTAATTTATGCACAGGATCTACCAAATTTTTAATTTGGTTGAGCCTGCCTTTACCTGCAGATGCAGCTGCCGTTACAAATAGGTATAAGTTGCTATATACTTTTCGTTGGTCGTATACTCCGAATAATTTAGGGAAGCAGGCACTAAAAGCTGTTAAAGCCCCTAACAATAAAACATCTTTTTCTTCTGGGCTACTCGCAGGGTTTACAACTTGTTGTAAAAACTGTGGGAGTGAATTATATACCTTTTCGGGAATAGTTGGCATTGTTTCTTGTACTTGTTCCTTTTCCTCTTTTTGTTGCCGTATTTGAATATCGTTTTTTAATAGCCTTATTCCTGCTTGATGTGCATGGTGATAAAAAGTTGCAATGCCTATTCCGTGACCTTTAGCTTTTAAACATTTGCTGAATTGTTCATCACACTCTTTGGATTCATAACCTACATAGGCTTTACTAATTCTGTGAAAATAGTCTCTGCCTATTTCTCCATATTCTTCAGCTAAAGCAAAACCTAAATCTCGCCAAGTAGCATAATTTCCTGTAATATCTGTTCCAGCTTGTTCAATAGCTTTTATATAAGATTCTATGTCGTTATCAGCAACAGCAACAACCTTTGTTGTTGCCGTGTTGCTTGTTGGTTTAAGTTGCTCTTTTGGAACTTCTAACCAATCTTTTGGGTTGAATATTTTACTCATAATGCTTGGTGTCTTTTATGTAAAAAGGCTGTTGGATCGTATGGTAGAAAACACACTCTGGACACGTCTTTACCTGACTGGTCAACCTCTATATTATAGGTGTGTTTTATGTAATTTGCTACAGCTATGAAATATTCTGAATGCGATACTTCTTCAATGTCAATTCTGATAATCCATTTCAAGCCATCGCCAGATGGTGACGTAAACAGCATCTCGGTTTCAAAGTATTCATCGTTTAACAGTTGCGTTTTTAACTCTTGTAGATTTTCCAAATGATCAAAATCAATGGTCAATAAATTAGAGTGCTGTAATAAACTACTGTCGTTGCGTTTTTCAAAAACCCCTGAAAACGTGACGTAATCAAAGCGATTCGCTTTGAGTTTACGTGCTTGCTTAACATTGGTAATCGCTCTTAATTTCTCTGTAATCCCTTTGTATTTATCACTTGTGATTAATTCAAATATTTGATGTAATCGCAAAGTTTCCGAAGGAAACACATTGCGAACTGGCGCTTTGAAGAAGCTACAGTTTGCATACCAGGTATCATCTGGACCATTAAGCCATTCTAAATCATCTTTTTCTTTTACTTCTAAATTCAGATGCAACTCTTGGTTAATTTTCAGCAAGAGATCATCTTCATTGATAAGCTTAAAATGGTATTGCGCAAAATCGAAAACATCACCTTTGAAAGTTTCTAATTCTGTATCTCTATGGCTTGCAATTACTCCATCTAAATGAATACGTAAGGTTTCTTTGCCACCATTAAAAGGATTTCGGGTTATCCCGCAGTCCCTTCCCTTTAAGGAAAGGACTGTTGTTTCAGGATAATACTGTCTTAACACATAGGCATAAATCTTTAAGTCATAATGTGTTTTGTCTAATATTGCTTCTCTACTTATTTCCATGACAGTTGAAATTATGGTTGTAGTAGTTATCATGAAGCAATTGCTCTATATCGGAAACCTTGTAATAAAACTTGCCTTTTATTCTACTGAATGGCAATGTTCCGTTCGCTCGTAATGTATGCAGTGTTCGCTTGCTAATATGAAGCATTTGCAAAACATCTTGATTGTCTAACCACGAATCTTTTAGGCGTTCAACTCTCGATTGCCTTAACAATTCGATACGTGTTTTAATGTCCTTAATTTCTTGTGAGAGTAC
Organism: uncultured Algibacter sp.; assembly: GCA_963976905.1. Taxonomy (GTDB): domain Bacteria; phylum Bacteroidota; class Bacteroidia; order Flavobacteriales; family Flavobacteriaceae; genus Pseudalgibacter. The sequence goes on along the minus strand of CAXBNH010000001.1, from coordinate 503 downwards.
CAAGAGTAGATCGATTATTTCAGTCATAACCTTACCGCTCCTTTCTTAATTAAGTAATCGGCAGCTTGCTGTTCGATTTCATCTTGTGAATCAACACGGTTACTTAATAACCAGTCTTCTAACTCAACACGATTAAAATAAATTTTCTTACCATTCGGTTTATAATGAGGAATGGCTCCTGTACTTGTAAGCTTATATAAATGGGATTGCGATAATTCCAAAAACTTACATGCTTCCTTAAAGCTCAATACATTTTTTACAATAATGTTTCTGTCTAAAACATGTTTCTCAATAATTTTGAGACGTTCTAATATTTCGTCCATGACTAATAAAATTTAAAAAATAGTAATGGACATCTGGCCAAATGTCATTCTTGGATTTCAAGAACAGGACAAAGGTTTGAAATTAGTAAGCCGATTTTAGTAAGAGTGTAAAACAAGGGTAAGACAACAGTAAGATTTCTTACTATTCTTACTGTTTTTTATTGCAGTTGTTGGATAATT